>CAUTXU010000066.1:0-7160 GCA_963542415.1 uncultured Streptococcus sp. | reverse complement strand
TTTTATTTATTTCAAGATAGATAAATTGGAATAGTTACTGATTCAAAAAGAACACGCTTATTGATATTGAGACCAAAGCAATACTAAAACTAAAGAGTCTAGGACAATAGTCCCTTATTTCCAAAAAAAAGCAACGGATTTGCCGTTGCTTTTTTGCATGGTTGCGATAGGAAGTCTTATTTCTGGAATCTTTACATTTTGCCAACATTTAAAGCCATCCCAAGTTCTCTCGATGAATAGAGCTTAGGATGGCTTTTTTTTTTGATTACATTTTGTTAATATGTTGATATTTGTATAAGACTCCCTAAAAGATTGTATACACAATCTTTTTATAATGGGGTTCCCCCATTCCCCTATTTATTTATGAAACTTTTTTCTTCCTCATCCTCACCTCTACCTTAACTATAGCCATTTTACTTCCATTTGTCAAGTTAAATTTCTGTTACAAATCCACCCTATCTTCCCTCCCCCACAAGTGCTGTGGGGGATTTTTTTGTTTTTTCTAAACTTTTTTCACTTTTTTGTCCGACGACACCCCGAAAAATCTCCTTATAAATAAGAACAACTGTCCAGCTCATGACACTAAACCGAGCAAGAGCCCATTCACTATTTTGTCCAAAAGAAAGGTAAAGAATTATGACAAAAAAACAGAACTCAAAACAACCCAAACCTGACAAGGTCGCTATCCGCAGAGAAAAAAAAATTAAGGAAGCGATTGAATGTGGCAACTGGAAAAGAGTTGTCCATCTTTTATCATTACCACTCGAAAACGCAGAAAGAAGAGACAGGTATCATGGAAAACTCAGCATCAATTTCACCTATAAGAGGAAAGAAATGCTTGACTTTCTACCTGACAATTCCAGACACTCCAATCCTCTTGAATCACTCATTTATGAAGAAGATATGAAGATTGTCTATCAGACAATTGACGAGTTTGACGACATCGAACAAACCATTATCTTTGGTTACTTCTTTGAAGATAAGAAGTTCACTCAATTAGCTAAAGAAGTTCACCTCAGTGACAAAACAGTCAAAAGAAGGCTAGAAAAATCACTCAAACTTCTGAGGGAAAAACTTGAAGAATAAATAAAAAACTGTCCAGCTCATGACATAAAACCGAGCTTGTCCCTTTTCAATTTTTAAGTTTCATATAGAAAGGTATAAACATATGAAAATGAAACCACAACACCGCAAAGGCGGTTACTCAAACTACATCGCTCAACAATACGTTGACCTCAACGCTCCTATCTACTTACTGAGTGACGAACTCGAACCCCAACAAAAGTACGAAAACAACAAACCGACAGGGGAAATTGTCGCTTACAAGGCTTGGTTTGGACAAAAAGGGCTTCCGCCTTTTCAAGTGAAATTTACAGAAGCACCTGAACTACCAGACTACCTATCTCTAGTTTCATTTGAAAATCTACTGGCCTGCGAAGTTAACTATAATGTCTATTTCAAAGCTGACAGCTTGAAAGAGGTGAACTAATGGTTTCAACTCTCACACAAAGAGAGTTGGAACAATACCTGTTACAGAGCTTAAACATGGGTTTAGGCTCTGTATTACAGGGTGAAACATCCTACACCAACTCTTTTAATATACTTGTCAAAGAAGACGGCTTTATATTTGTCCCTCGTCTTCCTTGTGGCTTTATCATTGATGACGACTTATATCAGAAGATTTTTCTAATCGCAAACGCCTCCCTCTATCCTCAGTATACGCTATTGAAACAAAATTCCGCTTACTTTATTGCCTTAAAGTCAGAGGATATTCATGTTCAGCGTGGCTTATTCTTTCCATGGAAAAGAGGAATTTCGGAACGCTTGGTTATTCCAGACCTTGAGACATTTGCCTCATCTCTAAAGGGTAATAATATTCCTATCATGAAAAATCTAGCCATTAACTATGATAAAGTAACTTCTTTGTCCATTGCTGGTAATTCCGGTAGTGGAAAAAGTTATGCACTTACCTATCTGTTAAGCGTACTAAAAAACATTTCTGACCTGATTATTGTTGACCCAAAATTTGACACACCATCACGCTGGGCAAGAGAATACCAAATTCCCGTTATTCATCCCCATGAAAACCGCTCTAAGTCTGATTTTGTGTCAGAAATCAATGAAAGCTTAAGCAAGTGTCTGACCATCATCCATAAAAGGCAAGCCATCTTGTTTGAAAACCCTAGGCACGACTTTAAACATCTGACAATAGTTATTGATGAAGTCCTTGCCTTGTCTGAAGGGGTCAATAAAACCATCAAAGATTCCTTCTTCTCTTTATTGTCTCAAATCGCGTTACTGGGACGAGCCACACGAGTTCATTTACTTCTAGTCAGTCAACGCTTTGATCATACGACTATCCCAGTATCCGTACGAGAACAATTGAATGTACTCATTCAGATTGGAAATATCAATCAGAAAACCACGCAGTTTTTGTTTCCCGACCTTGACCCAGAAGGCATTGTTATTCCGATCGGCAAAGGAACTGGCTTAATTCAAATCATTGATAACGAACATCCTTATCAAGTTCTCCCCCTCCTCTGTCCCACCTATTACACTAAGAAAGGAATTTTATAAACCATGAGAAAAACAAATTTTCAAAAAACCATACATCCAGCAACTACCCTTTTTATAGTAGGAATCCTATCTATGCTTATTTCAATCTTATTGAGGCTTGGAATGAATCCCTTGGAAAACAGTATTTATTTCACATCTCTGTTTGATTTCCTGCACTTGCTTCACTTTATCAGCTCATCTATCTCTTTCTTGTCCCTTCTCTTATTCTTTGGATTATTTGGCTATGAAATTAAGATACGACAGATAGAAGATAGAGTATCTAACCTCTTTAAATCCATTATACAGACCTTTTCTCTTCGTCTTTTTCTGATTCAAAGAGAACATTCAGAAACTGTAAGCACAAGCGAGCAAGGAAATGTAAAGAGATACAATCCTGTCAACAAACAGTTCAATAAAGCAATTCAGAAAGTGGTTGTAGATATAAGAGAAGGAAGTGCAAGCTTGATTATTCCTGTCCCAAAATCCCAACAAGCCATTAAAATCTTAAAAGATTTAGAAACAATCATCAGTGAAGAAATTTCTAGTCGCAATCCTGACTATTATTTTTCACGACCGGAAAGAAAGGGTATGGACTTCTACTTTATCGGAACAAAACGCAAATGATAGGAAGGGCGCTATGGCGCACGAAGTGAGCGCCACCTAGCGCCCTTCTGTTGGATATATGGACTAACGGGTTACTACGACCCCGTTAGTCCAATAATCAATAATCACAAAAATATCAAATAAAGCGTGTCCCACCTTCCGAAGACACCCTTCTAAATCTCCTTATAGATAGAAATACAACTGAAAGCGAGACATATTGCACATGGTAAAAGAACAACGTTCTAATAAATGGGCTTTTCTTTTCTACAGAGAGAGCGCCCCAGAAAACTATTTGGAAATCCTTGAAGGTTTTCATATCCCCTTTATCTTATCACCTTGGCATGATAGAGATATCAATCGAAAAACAGGGGAACTTAAGAAAGCTCATAAACATGGAGCCTTTTTCTTTGATTCGCTTAAAAGCTATAATCAAGTATCTGAGCTAATCAAGGATAAATTAAAGGGTCCTGCTCATGTAGAGCCCATTATGTCTCCCAAGGGGATGTATGACTACTTTGTTCATGCGGAGAATCCTGAAAAGACTCAATACAAAATTGATGATATAGAAATAGGATGCGGATTTGAATTAGACAAATTCCTCATAAACAATAACAACGATGATTTTCTATCAACTATTATTGACGTGATAGATAAAAAGAATTTCACAGAGTTTAATCATTTGGTTAGATATGCGAGAGAAGAAAATCCTACCTTATTAAGGCTTATCGTAGACAAAACTTACTTTTTCGCCAAATATTTGGATTCACGAAGGTATAGCAACCAAAGCACCTGTCAGTCAAAATTAGAAAAGAAAGGATAAAACTGATGAACATGACGAAATTAGACCAAATTGAAAACCTACTACATACACTCATTACTATTCTTCAACAAAAATTACAAAGCAATGATTCTTATGGGATAGTCACACAGAAAGAACTATTGAAAATCTTACAGATTTCTCCTAATACGTTGAAATCATGGGAAAGCAAAGGATTAAAGCGTCTTGAGCCACCAATTGAAGGAACACGTACTGTTTTTTACAAGATGAAAGACGTCATTGACTTTTTGACTATTTAACTTTAAGTATGCTAGAATAGAACTATCAAATAAAGAATGTGAGGGTTCTATTCTAGCCTTTTAATTGTCCGAAGAAAGAGGCTAATATGAGTAAAGAAATCATTCAACACAACAACAAAAAAATAACTAAAATTACCAAGCAAAATGGTGATGTTAGTTACTCCGTAAAGGGTGTTTATATTGGAACTGATACAAAGACTGGAAAACGCATAACAAAAACTATCACCGCTAAAACATTAAAAGCCTTAGATAGAAAAATTATTGAAGCAAGAATTCAGTTTGAAAGTGCTGGTTTTACTATAAAACAAAGTATCCAAATAGATAATTTTGAAAATTTGGCTGAGGTTTGGTTCGATAATTTCAAAGTATGGGTTTCCTCTCAAAATACTATAAATCGAGTTAGAGGCTATCTTGATACATACATTCTTCCTCAATTTGGGGATTATAAACCTGATCAAATCAAACCTGCTGATATTCAACTTTGGATAAATAAGCTATCTAGAAAAGCAAAGAAAGCTGTTGATTCCGGTGTAAAACGTGCCCCAAAAGGCAGTGCAAGAGATTTTGGTGCAATAGCTCACAAAGTTCGTGATATTTTTGATTTTGGCATTACAAATTGTGGATTGAATACTAACCCAGCCAAATCAATTAAAATTCCTCCAAAACCCAAAGCGAGCAAAGAACGTATTATGGTACTTCATGATGACGATTTGAAACACTGGTTGTCCTATCTTGAAACCTTACCAAATACAAGAGCAAATAGACGCTTTAAAGTTATTTGTAACACGCTATTAGCATCTGCATTGCGAATAAATGAGTTATTGGCATTGGAAATAACAGACCTAGATTTTGAAACAAATGAAATTCTTGTCAGCAAAACCTTAATGTGGAAAAGTGCAGATAAGAAACTAGATATCAAAGGTGAGATGATTTGTAAACCAACCGCAAAAACCGATTCTGGAAACCGTAGGGTTCCCGTTCCACTTTCAGTTATGGAAAAACTCAAGGAATTTTATGAGGAGATGGGTGCTTATTTTGAAAAGTATGAGTTGCCAAAATCTTCACTTATTTTTCCAACTATCTATGGCAACTACATGTGTGACAGAAATGAACGTGCAACGCTTAAAAAGCGGTTGACTGAGTTGGGACTACCAAACTATGGCTTTCATCTGTTTCGTCATACACACGCATCTATGATGTTAAATGCTGGTATGAACTGGAAAGAACTGCAACACAGAATGGGGCACAAGTCTATCACAACAACTATGGATACTTACGCTGAGTTAGCACCAAAAAAGAAGTTTGAAGCAGTAGATATTTTCTTAAACAAGATAGAAGAACTAGCAAGCTGATTTTATCACTACCTTCATCACTACCTTTAAACTTTAAAGCTCTACAATCCTTGATAATATAGGGGATATAGGTCAATTATTTAACTCTTACAGAAGTTAAGTAAGCATTCAATACGAATCAATACAGAAGAAAAACGCTTGATCAGCGTTTTTTCTTTTTGCTTATATTTCAATCCAAACTCAACTTATCCTCCAATCTTTTTTTGTAAAACTAATTTGCATCAGGTAATTTTAGCCCTTTACTACACTCTACTTAACCAATGTATAGTATTGATTTCTGTCTTGCTTGCCAGTGCCATGCCATTTAAGTATTCCTTTATTTGAAAGATTCTTCAATAACTTACTCGTAAAATAAAATGAGCAGTTAAGACATATCAAAACAAAAGCTTGAAATATCGGAGGGGTTGTGTTAGAATGAACTTACAATGTGAGTAAAGTTACAGCATATGTAACTAAAAAAGCCCCACCGTGCCACCGATGGGGTTTTTTGCTACCCTCTAAAAGGGTTAACCATTACTTCTTACGTTTCTTAAGCCATAACTTGAAAAGCTCAGATAACACGTTAATAAGTAACGGAGCTAGAAACACTGTGAGTAAAGTTTCTAACATATGTAACACCTCCCTTCCTTAAAGTGAGGGGGCCAAAATATTATATCATCAATATCACGTAATTCCCAAACAAAAACGCCTTCCTAAGGCGCTATTTTTTCTTGAACAAATGGATGTAGTCCTGTTTACTATGAATAATATCTGATACAAAGACAGCTTTTCTATCCTCTAAAATATGATAGAAGGCTAGGTAATCGCCTAAAATGATGCATCGAGTTTTGTGGGGTGGGTATATAATAACTCCTACTCTTTCATCAGCATCAAATCCTGCTTCTGGAAAAACTTCAAGCCGCTTCAAACCATAAAGAATATTCTTAACTGTGTTTGCTCCTGCCTGTTCTGAAAAGTAGTTAGCTGAGATATAATCTTTAATACCTCTTAGCTGTTCTTGTACCGTTTCGGAGATAATAAGGCTATATGAGTTCTCGTTAAATTCCAAGGTTAGCCCTCACTTCATCAAGGCTGTAAGTTCTTCCATGTTCTAAATCGTCAAAGCTACGGGCAATTTCAGCACGCAACCCTGATAGAAGTTCTTCTCTTTCTTTATCTACTTGAGTTTCAAATGGCAAAGCTTTATTTTCTACAATGTGTTCTAAAAACAAGTTAAAACTAGCTGTCATATCAAGATTTTGCGCTGTGATAATAGCTTTAGCCTTCTCTAACAAGTCTCTGTTAGTCTTAAAGTTTACCTGTGTGTTTTTTTCTAAAACATTCATAGTAGCACCTCCTTTTAGACTATTATATCACTTTAAACTATACAGGTCTAGTTGCGTATAGATACTTATAGCTGTATGCTTAAAAGCTATTGTAAAATGTAAAAAAAAGCACTAAGGGAAAACGCCCCAAAGTGCTTAATATCAAGGCTCCAAAGCCTATCTTATTTAATAAAATATTACAACATTTTGTTATAGAATTCAACGACAAGTGCTTCGTTGATTTCTGGGTTGAT
Organism: uncultured Streptococcus sp.; assembly: GCA_963542415.1. Lineage (GTDB taxonomy): Bacteria > Bacillota > Bacilli > Lactobacillales > Streptococcaceae > Streptococcus. The sequence goes on along the minus strand of CAUTXU010000066.1, from coordinate 14 downwards.
TTCGTCGCGTTCTG
>CAUTXU010000065.1:0-7495 GCA_963542415.1 uncultured Streptococcus sp. | reverse complement strand
CAAGTAAACCAAGTAGTGATAATGTTAATCCAGCTCAACCAAGTTTGACAGAGACTCCAAACTTGACTGTCACACCAACATATCATCAAAATCAAGGGGAAGATATTCCAACACTTTTAAGTGAATTGTATGCCAAACCTTTATCAGAACGCCATGTGGAATCGGATGGTCTAGTCTTTGATCCAGCACAAATTATCAAACGTACAGCTAATGGTGTGGCAGTACCCCACGGAGATCATTATCACTTTATCCCTTATTCACAAATGTCACCGCTGGAAGAAAAATTGGCTCGTATGATAGCTGTTAAGGGACAAAATGGCAGTGTCTTGCCAAGTGTTACTCCTTTGAAGCCAGCCCCTACTACCAAACCTCTAGCACCAGTGGAAAATAAACCGACTGAACTTGATGTCAACCAGGTTGTTAGAAAAGTTGGCGACGGTTATATTTTCGAGGATAAGGGAGTCAGTCGTTATGTTCTAGCTAAAGATTTGGCCAAGGATAAGATTGATGCTATTGAAAATCTCTTGTCTAAGAAAACTCAAGAGACACACGCTCTAGTTGCGAAGAAAGAAAATGTCGCTCCTCGTGACCAAGAATTTTATGATAAAGCATATAATTTATTGGCCGAGGCTCATAAAGCCTTGTCTGAAAATAAGGGTCGTACTTCTGATTTCCAAGCCTTAGACAAATTAGCAGAACGCTTGAATGATGAATCTTCTAATAAAGGAAAATTGGTAGATGATTTATTGGCATTCCTAGCACCAATTACCCATCCAGAACGACTTGGCAAACCAAATTCTCAGATTGCTTATACAGACGATGAAATTAAATTAGCGAAATTAGCAGGTAAGTATACAACAGAGGATGGCTATATCTTTGACACTCGTGATATTACCAGTGATGAGGGAGATGCTTATGTAACACCTCATATGACCCATAGCCATTGGATTAAGAAAGATAGTTTGTCTGAAGCTGAAAGAGTGGCAGCTCAGGCTTATGCTAAAGAGAAAGGTTTGACGCCTCCTTCAACAGATAATCAGGGTTCAGGAAATACTGAGGTTAAAGGAGTAGAAGCAATCTATAATAAAGTGAAAGCAGCTAAGAAGGTTCCACTTGATCATATTCCTTACAATCTACAACATACTGTTGAAGTTAAAAATGGTAGCTTAATTATACCTCATTACGACCATTACCATAACATTAAATTTGGGTGGTTTGACGAAGGACTTTATGAGGCACCTAAAGGTTATAGTTTAGAGGATCTCTTTGCGACTGTAAAATATTATGTAGAACATTCAAACGAACGTCCGTATTCAGATAATGGATGGGGAAACGCAAGTGACCATGTTCGTAAAAATAAAGCAGACAAAGACAGTAAACATGATGAAGAAAAAGAAGAACATCATGAAGCAGATGAGTCAACTCCTCCTGAATCTAATGAAAAGGAGAATCACTCAAGTTTGAGCCCTTCAGTAGATAATCTTTATAAACCAAGCACTGATGAAAAAGATAAAGAGGAAGAAGTTAAAGATACAGCAGATGAAGCTGAAGTCCCTCAAGTAGAGACTGAAAAAGTAGAAGCCAAACTCAAAGAAGCAGAAGCTTTACTTGCTAAAGTAACTGATGCTAGTCTGAAGGCCAATGCAACAGAAACACTAGCTAGTTTACGAAATAATTTGAGTCTCCAAACCATAGATAATAATGGTATCATGGCAGAAGCAGAAAAATTACTTGCGTTGTTAAAAGGAAGTAATCCTTCATCTGTAAGTAAGGAAAAAATAAACTAATGAAAAATGAAAGTCTCGATAAAGAGGCTTTCATTTTTATTATGTATATACGAAAAATTCTTGACAAGCAATACTAAAAAGAGTAAACTATTAACTAGTTAATTAACTGGTTTATTATTTTATAGTGAATCAAATAGAGTTAAGAAAAGAGGAAAGAATGAAAATCAATAAAAAATATCTAGCAGGTTCAGTGGTAGTCCTTGCCCTAAGTATTTGTTCCTATGAGCTTGGACGGTATCAAGCTGGTCAAGTTAAGAAAGATTCTAATCGAGTTGCTTATATAGACGGTGATCAGGCTGGTCAAAAGGCAGAGAATTTGACACCAGATGAAGTCAGTAAGAGAGAGGGAATCAACGCCGAACAAATTGTTATCAAGATTACGGATCAAGGTTATGTGACCTCTCATGGAGACCATTATCATTACTATAATGGCAAGGTTCCTTATGATGCTATCATCAGTGAAGAACTGCTGATGAAAGATCCGAATTATCAGTTGAAGGATGCAGATATTGTTAATGAAATCAAGGGTGGCTATGTGATTAAGGTAGACGGGAAATACTATGTTTACCTCAAAGATGCGGCTCATGCGGACAATATTCGGACAAAAGAAGAGATTAAACGTCAGAAGCAGGAACATAGTCATAATCATAATGCAAGCACAGATAATGCTGTTGCTGCAGCCAGAGCTCAAGGACGTTATACAACGGATGATGGGTATATCTTCAATGCATCTGATATCATTGAGGACACAGGTGATGCCTATATCGTTCCTCATGGCAATCACTTCCACTATATTCCTAAGAGTGATTTGTCTGCTAGTGAATTAGCTGCTGCTCAAGCCTTCTTATCTGGGAAAGGTGGTCAATTAAGTACGGTTGAATATCGTTCAAGCAGAGCTGAAACAAGATCTGGTGTGAGAACGAGTCAAGCTGAGACTCCTCAAAATCCTGCAACAGATTCTGAAAGTCAAAGTGAAGATTTAGCTAGTCTCCTTCAAGAATTGTACGCTTTGCCACTTAGCCAACGTCATGTGGAGTCTGATGGCTTGGTATTTGACCCAGCACAGATTACAAAACGTACAGCCAATGGTGTGGCAGTGCCTCACGGAGATCATTTCCATTTCATTCCTTATTCGCAAATGTCTGTTTTGGAAGAAAAATTGGCTCGAAATCTGCCAATTGGAGGTCAGCCAGTTCAAAGTCATTCTGACAATCCGAAACCAAGTTCAACACCAAGTTCACCGATTAAACCAAACTTTAATCTCAATACGCCGGCACCGAATAGAGCAACTGGAGGCGCCTATACAACGGATGATGGGTATGTCTTTAGTCCGACAGATGTGATTGAAGATACAGGTGACGCTTTTGTTGTACCGCACGGCAATCATTTCCACTATATACCTAAGAGTGATTTGTCAGCAGGAGAATTGGCTGCAGCCCAAGCTTATTGGAATGGTAAACAGGGTTCTCATTCTTCTACAAGCTCAAGTAAACCAAGTAACAATGACTCAAATCCAGTCCAACCAAGTTTGACAGAGACTCCAAACTTGACTGTCACACCAACTTATCATCAAAATCAAGGGGAAGATATTTCAACACTTTTAACTGAATTGTATGCCAAACCTTTATCAGAACGACATGTAGAATCTGATGGGCTCGTCTTTGATCCAGCACAAATTATCAAACGTACTGCAAATGGTGTCGCAGTGCCCCACGGAGACCACTATCACTTTATCCCTTATTCACAAATGTCTGATTTAGAGCAGAAGATTGCTAGAATTATTCCGTTAAAAGGGCAAAATGGATTAAATCAAATTGGTACAGATATTAAACCTTTAGTATCAAAAGAAGTAGTACATAAGTTCTTAGGACAACCAATCAAAGCATATGGAAAAGGTTTAGATGGTAAACCTTATGATACGAGCGATGGATATATATTTACCAAAGATTCAATCGATTCTGTTGATAAATCAGGTGTTATTGCCAAACACGGAGATCATTTCCATTATATGGGATACGGTGAATTAGAACAATTCGAATTGGATGAAGTTGCCAAATGGATTCAAGAAACTGGTAAAAATCCAGACGACATCGTTTCTTCAGTTCACTCAGATGAGAAGGAAAGACCAAAGTTTGATTATAAAAAAGTAACTAATAAGATTTCTAGAAATAGTAAAATTGGTTATATAATCAATGAAGGTGGTAAAGATTATTTTTATTCGCGTGAAGAACTCGATCTTACTCAAATAGCTTTTTCTGAGCAGGAACTAATGCTTAAAGATAAAGATACTTATCGTTATGATATTGTAGAAACAGAAATTAAACCAAGATTAGCTGTTGATGTATCTAGCTTGCCTATGCATGCAGCCAATACTACGTATGATACTGGAAGTTCCTTCATTATTCCACATATCGATCATATTCATGTCGTACCATATTCTTGGTTAAGTAGTGAGCAAATAGCAACTATAAAATATGTAATGCAACATCCTGATGTGCGTCCTGAAGTTTGGTCAAAACCAGGTCATGATGATGCTGGATCTGTTATTGCTAATGTAACTCCTCTTGAAAATCGTGCTGGAATGCAGAATTGGCAAATTATCCATTCTGCGGAAGAAGTTCAGAAAGCACTTAAAGAAGGCAAGTTTGCAACTCCTGATGGATATATTTTTGATCCTAAGGATGTACTGGCCAAGGAAACTTATATTTGGGCAGATAAATCTTTTAGTATTCCAAGAGCTAGCGGTGACTCATTAAGGAGTATCAATCAGTCGGATTTATCAGAGAAAGAGTGGAAACAAGCTCAAGAGTTGATAGCTAAAAGAAATGAAGAAAAAGAAACAACAAATGCTGCTTCTAATTCAAATCTAGTTTCGATAGATAATAAAACAGAAACAAAGAAAGAAGAAGATGATTCAGGTAAAGTTGATGAAAAACCAAAGGATAGCACACCTCAAAATGAGGCAAATGCGACTAGCAACAATCCTTCAGTAGGAAAAGTTGGTGAAGAAGAAAAATCACATACAGAAAATAAAGCAGATGATTATGATGACATACCAGATTATGGATTAGATAAGGATACTTTAAAAAATCATATAAATCAAATAGCACAAATTGCTCAAATTGATTCTAAATATCTTATTTTTTCATCAGAAGGTGTTCAATTTTATAATAAAAATGGGGATTTAGTAACCTATGATATTAAAACTCTTAAGCAAATAAAACCTTAGAGTATTTTGACTAATGATAAACTGGTTGAAAGGACATTGTTCTACTTTTGGATAGAATAATGTCCTTTTATTTGTTAATAGATAGATGAAATTTCCTGCTTTAAAAATGAAGCAAGGAATTTTAAAGTAATAATTTTATTATCTTTCACTAAAAATCTTGACAGATAAGCTTAAAAGAGGTAGAATGTTTACTAGTTAATTAAACGGTTAAATAACTGGTTTAGAAAAAACTGCTTAACCGAGAAAAAGAAGTTAAGAAATAGCTTTAAAACTTATTGAAATGAGGAAATTATGAAATTAAGCAAAAAATATATAGCAGCTGGCTCAGCTGTTATCGTATCCTTGAGTCTTTGTGCCTATGCGCTGAATCAGCATCGCTCACAAGAAAATAAGGACAATAATCGGGTCTCTTATGTGGATGGAAGCCAGTCCAGTCAGAAAACTGAAAACTTGACGCCAAATCAGGTTAGTCAAAAAGAAGGAATTCAGGCTGAGCAAATTGTCATCAAAATTACAGATCAGGGCTATGTGACGTCACACGGTGATCACTATCATTACTATAACGGGAAAGTTCCTTATGATGCCCTCTTTAGTGAAGAACTCTTGATGAAGGATCCAAACTACAAACTTAAGGATGGAGATATTGTCAATGAGGTCAAGGGTGGTTATATCATCAAGGTCGATGGAAAATATTATGTCTACCTGAAAGATGTAGCTCATGCTGATAATGTTCGAACAAAAGATGAAATCAATCGCCAAAAACAAGAACATGGTAAAGACGAGAAAGGACCTAGCGCAGAAGTATCTGTAGCTAAGTTACAGGGACGTTATACTACTGATGATGGTTACGTCTTTAACGCTTCAGATATCATTAAAGATACAGGTGATGGTTATATAGTACCACATGGTGGTCACTATCATTTCATTCCTAAGAGTGACTTGTCGGCAGGTGAATTAGCAGCCGCAAAAGCATATTTATCAGGGAATACTACAGCTCTCAGTCAACCTTTATCAGTGACACCGAATAATGGTGTTACTGCAGCAGATGATGGTTATGTCTTTAACCCTAATGACATTGTCAGAGATACCGGTGATGCTTATATAGTAAGACATGGGGACCACTATCATTATATTCTTAAGTCATCTCTTAACAATCCCCCATCACACTCTAACACGGAAGAGGTAGGAAGTTCTTCTAGTTCTGTATTAAGTAATCCGTCACCACATGTCCACCATGAGGAAGAAGATGGACACGGCTTTGATGCTAATCGTATTATCGCTGAAGATGAATCAGGTTTTGTCATGACCCATGGTGACCATAACCATTACTTCTTCAAGAAGGACTTGACACCAGAACAAATCAAGGCGGCGCAGGATCATTTGAGAGGTAAAACGCCAGGAACACCAAGTCCAGCACATGATGACGATGATGATCATGATGAAGATGCACATGGTCATCACCATGAAGAACATGGTCATGGTTTTGATGCTGATAGAGTCATTAGTGAAGACGCTGCTGGTTTCATCATGAGCCATGGCGACCATAATCATTACTTCTTTAAGAAGGATTTGACACCAGAACAAATCAAGGCAGCACAAGATCATTTGAGAGGTAAAACGCCAGTAACACCAAGTCCAGCACATGATGACGATGATGATCATGATGAAGATGCACATGGTCATCACCATGAAGAACACGGCCATGGTTTTGATGCCAATCGAGTTATCAGTGAAGACGCTGCTGGTTTCATCATGAGCCACGGCGACCATAATCATTACTTCTTTAAGAAAGATTTGACACCTGAGCAAATTAAGGCAGCTCAAGATCATTTGAGAGGTAAAACGCCAGTAACACCAAGTCCAGCACATGATGATGACGATGATGATCACGATGAAGAACATGGCCATGGTTTTGATGCCAATCGCGTCATCAGTGAGGATGAGCAAGGTTTTGTCATGAGTCACGGTGACCACAATCATTATTTCTTTAAGAAAGATTTGACAGCAGAGCAAATCAAGGTGGCGCAAGACCATTTGAAAACACATCATGATGCAGAGCCTGTAAAACCACTTGCTAAAACGGTAGAGTCTTTCTCAAGAGATGCTAGTGATGAAGAAAAAATAGCTTATATTTCTAAGACATATGGTGTACCACTTGAAGCTATTAGAATTTCAAACGGATTCTTTGTATTTGGTAATCCAGACCAAGCCTATGATCCAACTCATATCCATCCCTACGCTGTTCGTAAGGAACATGTTCGACTTCCACTCCAAACTGGCAATCCAGAACTTGATTTCTTAAATGAACTCTATACTACTGCCTTACGTGATGGTGTGTCTCCTTATAGCTTACAGGTGGAAAATGGTAGTTTTGTGATTCCTCATGGCGACCACAATCACTACATCAAGGTTCAAACTAAGGGTTATGAAGTAGCTTTGAAAAACAAGATTCCAGCTCTCCAATCCAACTATCAACCTG
>CAUTXU010000064.1:0-7529 GCA_963542415.1 uncultured Streptococcus sp. | reverse complement strand
TTTCTTCTTCCAAGATTTCAGCTACTTCGTGGATGTTTTCATCTGTGTTTTGCAAGAGAGTAACCTTGATTAATTCGCGGGCATCAAGTGCCTGACGAACGCTGGTTTTGATTTGGTCGTTGAGACCATTTTTCCCGATTTGGATGATGGGTTTGAGGGTGTGTGCCTGGCTGTTGAGGAAGGCACGTTGTTTTGATGTTAATGACATAATTTCTTCCTTGTTTTTTTGATAGTTATTTTAGGTGGTGAGGGACGGTCGGAACTAATTTTTCAAAGATCTCATCTTTGAAAAATGGATTTCCTGACCTCACAATTGAGCCTAGGTCTCAATTGTGCCCCTTGCCAATCTATCGATTGGCAAGACACCACGGCAATAACTATCTTTGTATGAGCTCACTTTGTTCGCTCAGCGATTTTGTTTTAAATAATTGCTTTTCGTGTGACGACGGCGACGCCTTCGGGTGCCCAGACGGCGACTTTGGCGGTGCCTGTTACGCGGATCCAGCCTAGGCCCGAGATGACTAGGTCTGTCTTGTCCTTGATGGTAAAGACATGTTGGACTAGCCTTGGAAAATCTTCTTTTTCCTTGCTATTTGGTGGTGTTAGAAGGGTTCCGATGTGCTTGTCGTAAAATGCACTAGCGCCTTCTAACTTGGTACGATGCAATTTGAGTTCATTGTCAAAGAAAGCTGTGAAACCTTGTTTTTCTCCTACAATGAAATCAAAGCGTCCCAAACCACCTAGAAACAGAGTTTGTTCAGGATTGAGCTGATAGGTTTTAGGCTTGATTTCCTTTTTAGGACTGACATACTTGAGATTTTTAGCCGTCAAGTAGTGAGCCATCTGATGACGGTGGATAATCCCCGGCGTATCGTAAATATAAGATCCATCGTCAAGCGGGATCTCAATCTTGTCCAAGGTTGTCCCTGGGAAACGTGAAGTTGTAATCACGTTCTGGTCACCTGTTATTTCTTGGATAATAGCATTGATAAGGGTTGATTTTCCAACGTTGGTCACACCGACCACATAGACATCACGGCCCTTACGGTAGTGTTCAATCTTGTCAATGACTTCCTTAATGGCATGTTTGTTTTGTGCCGAAGTTAGGACGACATCGACTGGACGAAGACCTTCTTCGTGGGCACGTTCCATGAGCCACTGGCTAATCTTGCCCGTCTTAACTGACTTAGGGAGGATATCTTTTTTATTTCCCACCAAGAGAACATCATTGCCCGAGACAAAACGTGGCAAGCCTGGGATAACAGAGCCATTAAAGTCAAAGATGTCAATGACATTGACCACCAAGGCAGCACTGTCTCCCACCTCGTGCAAGAGCTTTAGGAAATCATCGTCCGTCAACTGAACATCTGTGATTTCATTATAATGGCGGAGACGGAAACAGCGTTGACAATAGACTTCACCAGTCTCCAAACCTTTTTCAAGTGCCGACTGGGGGGTAAAACCAAGTCCAGCCTTGTCTGTCGTCTGAATGGTTGCTCCACAACCAATACAGAGAATTTCTTCCATAGTTAAATTCCTTTTTTATATGTAATCGGTCCGTACTTTTCAGTGATTTTTCGCATCACACGGCGCTCACGAGCTCGGTTAATCTGCGTTTTGATCGAGTCATGTTGGACCAAGGGCTTAACCAAGATTGAGCGAATGCCAGCACGGTGGGCTGCTCGAATATCTGTCATGAGCTGGTCGCCAACCATGACCACTTCACTTTTCTCATAGTGGAATTCCTTCATGGCACGGTCAATCCCAAATGTGAAGGGCTTCAGAGCCCAGTAAACGTAATCAATCCCAAACTTCTCAACTGCTCGTTGGACGCGTTTCTTAGTGTTATTTGAGACCACGATGATGCGAATGCCCGCGTCCCGAAGATCATGTAGCCATTGCTTCATCTCTGGCGTCCCATCAGGGTTGTTCCAAGCAATGAGGGTATTGTCCAAATCGACCAAAACAGCCTTGATGCCCTGCGCCTGCAGGCTTGGGACTGTCAGATCGTAAACTGCTTCCACAGCAAAATCTGGCATATAATTTTCAATCGCCATTTTGGCTCCTTTTCTTAACTTTTTTTCGCAATTTTCCTTAGCAACAACGACAGGACAATCCATAACCCAGCACTAGCCAAACTGATGTAGAGCCAAGCATGGGGCTCATCTGTTAAAGGTAGGGGAACATTCATTCCGAAAAAGCCTGTCACGACTGCCAAAACCGCTAGCAAGACTGAAATGATGGTCAAGGTTGTCAAATTATCATTCAGATTATTGTTTAGGATGTTGTTGTAAGATGCTGATAGTTGTTGGAGGACTTGAGAAATCAAGTCTGTCATGGATACCAGCTGATGAGCCTCAATCATGGCATCATCAAACTGTTCTCTCTCAATCTCGTTAAAACTGCGATAGAGGGCATGCCCTTGAATATGTTCCAGCAACATGCGATTTTGCTTGGCAGCCGCAGTAAGATAAACCATACCAGTCTCCAAGTCAGATAGGGCAAAGAGGTTTTTCTTGGTCGTCCGCTGACGCAAGAGGCCATTGACCTCATCCTTACTCTTGTCCATCTGCTCGATGACAGGATAGTAGGCATTGCTGATGATTTCCAGACTGGCAAAGAGAAACTTGTAAATCGAAAGCGTGTCATGACTCTCCAGATAACGGGTCATCTGTTCAATGACATAGGCGTTCTTGGTATTACTAATGGTAATCAGGCGACGATGTTCCACGATAAAGGTCATGGGAAAGGCTTCGTAGTATGCCTTATCCTTTTTCAAGTTCAAGACATTGTAGATAAAGGTCACAGTCCCATTTTCACGGTGATAATCCATGTGGGCACGCTCATTCCTATCCAGTGCGTACTCAATGGTTTCCTTGTCCAAACCGTAGATTTCAGAAAGATCTTCTAGTTTTTTCAACTTGTCCAAATCTAGGTCAATCCAGGTACAACCATTGCCCAGCTGTTTTTCTAAAAACATCTTCTCTCCCTTACCAAACTCTTTCTATTGTACCATAAATCTGCTAAAATTTCAGGCCTGATCTGTCCGAGAGAAATTGCTGACGACGGTGATATTCCGATTGGGTACGAAGTGCAGAACCTGGTCTTCTCCTCTGAGTTGCGTTGTTCGAATGCCGACGCTAACGACCTTTCCCGATACAGTAATAGGACCATTTGTCAAAACGACCTCATCTCCCACATCCAGTTGACGTTCAAAGAGGATGAAAAAGCCATTGATGACATCAGACAGAAAACCTTGGGCTCCCATCCCAATAGCCACCCCAGCAATCCCAGCTCCTGCCAGCAAACTAGAAACTGGCAAACCTAAAATCGACAAAATGCAGTAAAGCAAAAAGAAATAAAGGGTATAATTAAACACATTTTCTAACAGACGTGAGATGGTTTTCTGACGCCCGACATCATGACGAGACATTTTTAGAGAAGGTTTAACAATTCTCTGCACCATGGTATGGAGCAATTTCTTAGCTATATAAAAGAGTAAAAATAAGAATAACAGAGAAAGTAACTTGGTTAAGATATTCTCAATAATCGTTGTTATATCAAGCTTATTGAGATAGGTTTGAAAAAATTCTTGCATAGAAAACTCCTTTCATTTATTATACCATACTTTCACAAATGATGAATCTCCATAAATATTCAAAAATAATAGCCAAAATAGACAGAAAATTCTTGATTTTAGTTCATATTTATACTATAATCATAAACATTACACAACTAAGGAGCTTATTATGAAAAAACTCATTCATACTTGGAATAAGGCAAGCCTAATCAAACGTATTTTGATTGGTATGCTTTTTGGAGGAATCCTAGGACTAACACTTCCTACTGTATCTGGAATCGGCCTACTCGGAGATCTCTTTGTTGGTGGTCTAAAAGCCATCGCTCCGATTCTAGTCTTTGCCCTCGTTGCCAATGCCCTTTCCAAACACCAAAAGGGACAGGATAGCAATATGAAAACGGTTATCTTCCTTTATCTAGTAGGAACCTTTGCAGCGGCACTTGTGGCTGTCTTTGCTAGTTTCATCGTTCCTGTTGAAATTACCTTAAATAGTACTAATACAGAGGTTACGCCTCCTGATGGTATAGGTCAGGTTCTTAGCAATCTCTTGCTTAAACTCGTAGACAACCCTGTCAATGCCCTTGTCACAGCCAACTACATTGGAATCCTATCTTGGGCAGTAATTTTCGGGATTGCCATGAGAGAAGCCAGCAAAAATAGTAAAGAATTGTTGAACACCATAGCCGATGTGACTTCTAAAATTGTCGAATGGATCATTAACCTAGCTCCATTTGGAATCCTAGGCCTTGTCTTTAAAACTATCTCTGATAAGGGAATCGGAAGCCTAGCCAACTACGGAATCTTGCTTGCCCTCTTGGTGACAACTATGTTCTTTGTGGCTCTGGTAGTCAATCCATTGATTGCCTTCCTCTTTATGAAGAGAAACCCTTATCCCCTCGTTTGGAAATGTTTGCGTGTCAGTGGTGTAACAGCCTTCTTCACTCGTAGTTCTGCAGCTAACATCCCTGTCAACATGAAACTTTGTCACGACCTTGGACTCAACCCAGATACCTATTCGGTTTCTATCCCACTCGGTTCTACTATCAACATGGCAGGAGCAGCGATTACTATTAACATTTTGACCCTTGCTGCAGTAAATACTCTTGGAATCCCTGTTGACTTTGCAACAGCCTTTGTCCTTAGTGTGGTAGCAGCTATCTCAGCCTGTGGCGCTTCTGGTATCGCTGGTGGTTCCCTCCTCCTTATCCCAGTTGCTTGTAGCCTTTTTGGTATTTCTAATGATATTGCCATGCAAGTTGTTGGGGTTGGATTTGTGATTGGTGTCATCCAAGACTCATGTGAAACAGCCCTCAACTCTTCTACAGATGTCCTCTTTACTGCCGTTGCCGAATACGCAGCAGCCCGTAAAAAATAACTCATAAAGGCAAGCCTGCTCAGGTCTTGTCTTTTCCGCTTTTATTCTAACTTACTAGGAAATCCTTATGTCTATTAGCCAACGTACGACCAAACTCGTCTTAGCTACCTGTCTAGCCTGTTTTGTCGCTTATTTTCTCAATCTTTCTTCAGCTGTCTCAGCTGGAATTATCGCTCTCTTGAGTTTATCTGATACCCGTAGAAGCACCTTAAAACTGGCACAAAATCGACTCTTTTCCATGCTCCTAGCTCTGGCTATCGGTGTTCTGGCTTTTCACTTGAGCGGATTTCATATCTGGAGCCTTGGTCTCTATCTGGCTCTCTACGTTCCTCTAGCCTACAAGATGGGCTGGGAAATTGGCATCACACCAAGTAGCGTTTTGGTCAGCCATCTCTTGGTACAAAAATCAATCTCTCCAGACCTTCTAGTCAATGAATTTCTTCTCTTTGCTATCGGTACAGGGTTTGCCCTACTAGTCAATCTCTATATGCCTTCACGAGAGAAGGAAATCCAGCTCTACTACACGCTGGTTGAAGAAAAGTTAAAAGATATCCTCCAGCGCTTCAAATATTATTTATCCAGAGGGGATGGACGTAACCGAGCACAGCTGGTAGAAGAATTAGACACTCTTTTGGAAGAAGCCCTCAAACTGGTCTATCTAGATCACTCAGACCACCTCTTTCACCAGACCGACTACCATATCCACTATTTTGAAATGAGACAGCGACAAAGTCGTATCCTGCGAAATATGGCCCAGCAAATTAACACCTGTCACCTAGCTGCCAGTGAAAGTCTGATTTTGGCCCAACTTTTTTCAAAAATTGGCGGTCAACTAAGCCAGACCAATCCTGCTTCTGATTTGCTAGATGAAATTGAACGCTATCTGGAAATCTTCCGTAACCGCAGTCTACCCAAGACAAGAGAAGAATTTGAAACTCGCGCCACACTCCTCCAACTCCTACGTGAAGCCAAAACCTTTATCCAGGTGAAAGTTGATTTTTACCAAAAATATGGACAGTAAAAAAGAGAAAACTTCAGACCAATCACAAAAGGTGAGTATCTGAAGTTTTCTTTTATTTGTAATACTCTTCGAAAATCAAATTCAAACCACGTCAGCGTCGCCTTACCGTATATAGGTTACTGACTTCGTCAGTTCTATCCACAACCTCAAAACGGTGTTTTGAGCTGACTTCGTCAGTTCTATCCACAACCTCAAAACGGTGTTTTGAGCTGACTTCGTCAGTTCTATCCACAACCTCAAAACGGTGTTTTGAGCAGCTTGCGGCTAGCTTCCTAGTTTGTTCTTTGATTTTCATTGAGTATAAGTTAGCACCATAAAGGTTAGTAATAGGACGAATAAGGCCAAACTCACCAATAAAGTAAGCACCTTTACCAAAGTATTGCTCTGCCAGTAACTTGGTTTACCAATATTACTGGTAGCATCCATGGAAAAGAGTTGATTTTGACGGGGTTGGATGGTTACCAATACAATCAAAGCAAGAGATAGGACAATAGCTAAAACAATCAGTATGTCAATCATAGGCCTACCTCAAAATTCCCAATAAAGTAAAGAGTAAACCAATCAGAATCATCAAGCCCAGTAAAAGTGAAAAAGTCTTACTAATCTTTTCTCCTCGGGTTTCTTTTTCTTTCTTGATGGGTTTTTGTTTCAACTCTTCCATGCGGCCTTCAACGTCTTTGTAAAATAAATCTTCCTCTGACATGTTAGCCTCCTAAAACAGTTTGCATGGTTTCCTGATATCGCACCAAGTCAACATAGTTTGCATGTTGGCCTTGTTTGCCAAGTGCCTGACGCATTTGATCAACATCTGAAAGGGCCAGTTTAATGGTCTCAACCAAAGCAGAAACTTCACTACTTTCAAATAGATGATCAGGAGCGATATAGAGTCTATTGTGCACTGTCTGATTAAATCCAAGAATCAAGAGATTGTGCTCAAAGGCCTGACGCACTGCCTGCAATAACTCATTGCTGTGATTTATATCCAAGTAAATATCCGACAGTTGATACAGCTCCTGAATCTTCTGTGGACTAGCATTCTGGTAAAGTACCACATTAGGATAACGAAGCATGTCTAAGAGCTTCGAAGACATCTCTGTCACCGCTGCGATACGGAAAGTGACATCAGGCAAGGCTTCTACGATTGCTTCTACTTGCTCAATCTGATCGGAATTTGTCAAGATTAAGGCGTCTCGTCTTAGGAAATTATCACGTTTGAACTGGTAATGGTAACCCAAGTGGACAAACTGATCATGGTATTTCTCGTCAGTCAACTCTAAAGCACGTTCATAAGTCGCCTTGTTGGGAATGATGATTTTCTTAGTACGAACATCATTACTTTCCAAAATCAACTGCATATTGCCTGGAATGGCATCATAGAGTGGTTCCTGCCAAACCAGGATATCTGAGCCAGATTTATCTGGATGATGGAAGGAAACCAAGAAAGGAGTCGCTAGAGTATTAAAGATAAGCTGACTGGTATCTATTTCCAAATCTTGCAAAAAGAAGGTGATAAATTCAACCTTATTTGCAAAGTAACGCATGGACTGACCAGG
>CAUTXU010000063.1:0-7598 GCA_963542415.1 uncultured Streptococcus sp. | reverse complement strand
ACTCAGGTGAGAAGTGACGGCTATCGTAGGCGATTGCTACACCACGTTCTTTTTCATTTCCACCTTTTGACTCAATCAAACGAGCCAATCCTTCAGTAGCTTGGCGAACAACGTAGATGTTGATGCGGTTTGTACCAGCACCAATCAAGCCACGCATACCTGCAGTACCAAATTCAAGATTTGTATAGAAGGCATCTTCCTTCGTTTTTTCATCCATATTTTCTAAATCTTGACGAAGGTAGTCAGGAAGCTCCGCAAAATCAACCCATTTCTGGTAATTTTCTTGGTAAGACATTAAAATTCTCCTTTTTGTAAATTGTTTTAACCGTTCACATTATAGCACTTTTTAGCGTTTTAGTAAAACGGTAGCATAATTTTCAGAAAAGTAGTGACATATGCCTGTTTATCAAGTCTTGAATGCCTTAGGGAAACATGCTATACTACTTGTATGATTATTTTACAAGCTAATAAAATTGAACGTTCTTTTGCAGGAGAGGTTCTTTTTGATAATATCAATCTGCAGGTTGATGAACGAGACCGGATTGCCCTCGTTGGGAAAAATGGAGCAGGTAAGTCTACTCTTTTGAAGATTTTGGTTGGAGAAGAGGAGCCAACTAGTGGAGAAATCAATAAGAAAAAAGATATTTCTCTGTCTTACCTAGCCCAAGATAGCCGTTTTGAGTCTGAAAATACCATCTACGATGAGATGCTTCATGTCTTTGATGACTTACGTCGGACGGAGAAACAACTTCGTCAGATGGAGTTGGAGATGGGTGAAAAGTCTGGTGAGGATTTGGATAAACTGATGTCAGATTACGACCGTTTATCTGAAAATTTTCGCCAAGCAGGCGGCTTTACCTATGAAGCTGATATTCGAGCGATTTTAAATGGATTCAAGTTTGACGAATCTATGTGGCAGATGAAAATTGCCGAGCTTTCGGGTGGTCAAAATACTCGCTTAGCACTTGCCAAAATGCTACTTGAAAAGCCCAATCTCTTGGTCTTGGACGAGCCAACCAACCACTTGGATATCGAAACCATTGCCTGGCTAGAGAATTACTTGGTAAATTATAGCGGTGCCCTCATTATCGTCAGCCACGACCGTTATTTCTTGGATAAGGTTGCGACGGTTACACTGGATTTGACCAAGCATTCCTTGGATCGCTATGTGGGGAATTACTCTCGCTTTGTCGAGCTGAAGGAGCAAAAACTAGCTACTGAGGCAAAAAACTATGAAAAGCAACAGAAGGAAATCGCTGCTCTGGAAGACTTTGTCAATCGCAATCTAGTCAGAGCCTCAACGACCAAACGCGCCCAATCTCGACGCAAACAACTGGAAAAAATGGAGCGTTTGGACAAACCTGAAGCTGGCAAGAAATCAGCCAATATGACTTTCCAGTCGGAAAAAACGTCAGGTAATGTTGTCCTGACTGTTGAAAATGCGGCTATTGGTTATGATGGGGAAGTCCTGTCAGAGCCTATCAATCTGGATCTTCGTAAGATGAATGCTGTCGCTATTGTTGGACCAAACGGTATTGGAAAATCAACCTTTATCAAGTCTATTGTGGAGCAGATTCCTTTTATCAAGGGTCAAAAGCGCTTTGGTGCCAATGTTGAGGTTGGTTACTATGACCAGACGCAAAGCAAGTTGACACCAAGTAATACTGTACTTGATGAACTCTGGAATGATTTTAAGTTGACACCAGAAGTTGAAATCCGTAACCGTCTAGGTGCCTTCCTTTTCTCAGGAGATGATGTTAAAAAATCAGTAGGCATGCTGTCAGGTGGTGAGAAAGCTCGTTTGCTTTTGGCTAAACTCTCTATGGAGAACAACAACTTCTTGATTCTGGACGAGCCAACCAACCACTTGGATATTGATAGCAAGGAAGTGTTGGAAAATGCCTTGATTGACTTTGATGGAACCTTGCTCTTTGTCAGCCACGACCGTTACTTTATCAATCGTGTGGCAACTCATGTACTGGAATTGTCTGAGAATGGTTCAACTCTCTACCTTGGAGATTATGACTACTATGTTGAGAAGAAAGCAGAAGTAGAAATGACTCAGGCTGAAGAAGCTTCAACTAACAATCAAGCAAAAGAAGCAAGTCCAGTTAATGACTATCAAGCTCAGAAAGAAAGTCAAAAAGAAGTTCGTAAACTCATGCGACAAATCGAAAATCTAGAAGCTGAAATCGAAGAGTTAGAAAGTCAAAGCCAAACCATTTCTGAACAAATGTTGGAAACAAACGATGCCGAAAAACTGATGGGATTGCAGGCTGAGCTGGATAAAATCAGCCACCGTCAGGAAGAAGCTATGCTTGAGTGGGAAGAATTATCAGAGCAGGTGTAAAGATGGAACATCTTGGAAAAGTATTTCGTGAATTTCGAACAAGTGGAAATTATTCTTTAAAGGAGGCGGCAGGGGAGTCCTGTTCAACCTCTCAGTTATCTCGCTTTGAGCTTGGGGAGTCTGACCTAGCAGTCTCACGTTTCTTTGAGATTTTGGATAACATTCATGTCACAATCGAAAATTTCATGGATAAGGCAAGGAATTTTCATAATCATGAACATGTTGCCATGATGGGACAAATTGTACCCCTTTATTATTCAAATGATATTGCAGGTTTTCAAAAGCTTCAAAGAGAACAACTTGAAAAGGCTAAGAGTTCGACGAATCCCCTTTATTTTGAGCTGAACTGGATTTTGATGCAAGGTCTGATTTGTCAAAGAGATGCGACTTATGATATGAAGCAGGATGATTTGGATAAGGTAGCAGATTATCTCTTCAAAACAGAAGAATGGACCATGTATGAGTTGATTCTTTTCGGTAACCTCTATAGTTTCTACGATGTGGACTATGTCACTCGGATTGGTAGAGAAGTTATGGAGAGGGAGGAATTTTACCAAGAGATTGGTCGCCATAAGAGATTAGTCTTGATTTTAGCCCTTAATTGTTACCAGCATTGTTTAGAGCATCTTTCTTTTGATAATGCAAGCTATTTTGAGACTTATACAGAGAAGATTATTGGTAAAGGTATTAAGCTTTATGAGCGTAATATTTTCCATTATCTAAAAGGCTTTGATTTGTACCAAAAAGGACAGTGTAAAGAAGGTTGTAGCCAGATGCAAGAGGCTATGCGTATTTTTGACCTACTAGGTCTTCCAGAGCAAGTAGCCTACTATCAAGAACACTACGAAAAATTTGTCAAAGATTAATTTTCCCAAATAAGGGAAAAAATAAAAAGCTCCTTTCGGTTTTGATACAATAGTTTCAAAATTTGAGAGGAGTTTTTATATGAATCGCTATGCAGTACAGTTGATTAGCCGTGGAGCTATTAACAGGATAGGGAATATGCTCTATGATTATGGAAATAGTGTTTGGTTGGCGTCCATGGGGACTATCGGGCAGACAGTTTTAGGAATGTATCAGATTTCTGAACTCGTCACATCTATTCTTGTAAATCCTTTTGGCGGAGTCGTTTCAGACCGTTTTTCTCGTCGTAAGATTTTAATGACGACAGATCTTGTTTGTGGGATTCTTTGTCTGGCTATTTCGTTCATAAGGAATGATAGCTGGATGATTGGGGCTTTGATTTTTGCCAACATTGTTCAGGCGATTGCCTTTGCCTTTTCTCGTACAGCCAATAAAGCTATCATAACTGAAGTGGTGGAGAAAGATGAGATTGTGATCTATAATTCTCGCTTAGAGCTGGTTTTGCAGGTTGTAGGTGTTAGCTCTCCTGTTCTTTCCTTCCTTGTTTTACAGTTTGCAAGTCTCCATATGACGCTACTGCTAGACTCGCTGACTTTTTTCATTGCTTTTGTTCTAGTGGCTTTCCTTCCAAAAGAGGAAGCAAAAGTTCAAGAGAAAAAAGCTTTTACTGGGAGAGATATTTTTGTAGATATCAAGGATGGGTTGCACTATATCTGGCATCAGCAAGAAATTTTCTTCCTTTTGCTGGTAGCTTCCAGCGTTAATTTCTTTTTTGCAGCTTTTGAATTTCTACTCCCCTTTTCAAATCAGCTTTACGGGATAGAAGGAGCCTATGCAAGTATTTTAACTATGGGGGCTATTGGTTCCATCATTGGGGCTCTTTTAGCTAGTAAAATTAAAGCTAATGTTTATAATCTTTTGATTTTACTGGCTTTGACAGGTGTCGGAGTTTTTATGATGGGATTACCACTTCCAAATTTGCTTTCCTTTTCTGGAAATTTAGTTTGTGAATTGTTTATGACGATTTTTAATATTCACTTTTTTACTCAAGTACAAACCAAGGTTGAGAGCGAATTTCTTGGGAGAGTACTAAGTACAATTTTTACCTTAGCTATTCTATTTATGCCTATTGCAAAAGGATTTATGACAGTCCTGCCAAGTGTACATCTCTCTTCTTTCCTGATAATTGGCAGTGGTGTTATCATCTTGTCTTGTATATCGTTTATTTATGTTCGAACTCGTTTTGAAAAAGAGACATAAGTCTGTTTGAGTTTTAAAAATAATTCTAATCTGAGTGTTTTTTCCGCCCTTCTCGTTTGTGAGGAGGGCTTAGTTTATGGTAAAATGGTTTTATGAATAAAAGAATGAATGAGTTAGTCGCCTTGCTCAATCGCTATGCGACTGAGTACTATACCAGCGATAATCCGTCGGTTTCTGACAGTGAGTATGATCGCCTTTACCGTGAGTTGGTTGAGTTAGAAACTGCCTATCCAGATCAAGTGTTAGCAGACAGTCCGACCCATCGTGTTGGTGGCAAGGTTTTAGATGGTTTTGAAAAATACAGTCATCAGTATCCTCTTTATAGTTTGCAGGATGCTTTTTCACGTGAGGAGCTTGAAGCTTTTGATGCGCGTGTTCGTAAGGAAGTGGCTCATCCAACCTATATTTGTGAGCTGAAAATCGATGGCTTGTCTATCTCGCTGACTTATGAAAAGGGGATTTTAGTTGCTGGGGCAACACGTGGAGACGGTTCTGTTGGGGAGAATATCACGGAAAACCTCAAGCGTGTTAAGGACATTCCTTTGACCTTGCCAGAAGAACTAGATATCACAGTTCGTGGGGAATGTTATATGCCACGCGCTTCTTTTGACCAGGTTAACCAAGCTCGCCAAGAAAATGGAGAGCCTGAATTTGCCAATCCTCGTAATGCGGCGGCAGGAACCCTGCGACAGCTGGATACAGCAGTAGTTGCCAAGCGTAACCTTGCGACATTTCTTTATCAAGAAGCCAGCCCTTCAACTCGTGACAGCCAAGAAAAGGTTTTGAAGCATCTTGAACAACTTGGTTTTGTAGTTAATCCTAAGCGAATTTTGGCTGAAAATATGGATGAAATCTGGGGTTTTATTCAAGAAGTAGGACAAGAACGGGACAATCTGCCTTATGATATCGATGGGGTGGTGATTAAGGTCAATGACCTAGCAGGTCAAGAAGAACTTGGCTTTACCGTTAAGGCTCCAAAGTGGGCAGTAGCCTACAAGTTTCCTGCTGAGGAAAAAGAAGCTCAGCTCCTATCAGTTGACTGGACAGTTGGCCGAACGGGTGTTGTGACTCCAACTGCAAATCTGACTCCTGTTCAGCTTGCTGGGACAACTGTTAGCCGTGCGACCCTGCACAATGTGGATTATATTGCTGAAAAAGATATCCGTAAAGACGACACGGTCATAGTTTATAAGGCTGGAGATATTATCCCTGCCGTTTTACATGTGGTAGAGTCCAAACGGATTTCTGAAGAGAAACTGGATATCCCTACAAACTGTCCAAGCTGTGACTCTGGCTTGTTGCACTTTGAAGATGAAGTGGCTCTCCGTTGTATCAATCCGCGTTGCCCTGCCCAAATCATGGAAGGTTTGATCCACTTTGCCTCTCGAGATGCCATGAATATTACAGGACTTGGGCCATCTATTGTTGAGAAACTCTTTGCTGCAGATCTAGTCAAGGATGTGGCAGATATTTACCGTTTGAAAGAAGAAGATTTCCTCCTTTTAGAGGGGGTCAAGGAAAAGTCTGCTGCTAAACTGTATCAAGCCATTCAAGCATCTAAGGAAAATTCTGCCGAGAAGCTCTTGTTTGGTTTGGGAATTCGCCATGTCGGAAGCAAGGCCAGTCAGTTGTTACTTCAACATTTTCATTCAATTGAAAATCTGGCTCAGGCAGATCCAGAGGAAGTGGCTAGTATTGAAAGTCTGGGTGGTGTGATTGCCAAGAGTCTTCAGACTTATTTTGCGACAGAAGGCTCTGAAATTCTCCTCAGAGAATTGAAAGAAGCTGGGGTCAATTTGGATTATAAAGGTCAGACTGTAGTGGCAGATGCGGCCTTGTCAGGTTTGACCGTTGTATTGACTGGAAAATTGGAACGGCTCAAGCGCTCAGAAGCTAAAAGCAAACTCGAAAGTCTGGGTGCCAAGGTAACAGGCAGTGTTTCTAAAAAGACCAATCTCGTCGTTGCAGGTACAGATGCTGGAAGTAAACTGCAAAAAGCACAAGAACTTGGTATCGAAGTTCGAGATGAAGCTTGGCTAGAAAGTCTGTAATGATCGTTTAAAAACAGAGTTTAGACAGTATAACTAGTTTGTTA
Organism: uncultured Streptococcus sp.; assembly: GCA_963542415.1. Lineage (GTDB taxonomy): Bacteria > Bacillota > Bacilli > Lactobacillales > Streptococcaceae > Streptococcus. Next base: position 1,029 of record CAUTXU010000063.1, on the reverse strand, counting down.
ATCAGAACAAAATCGGTCAAGCAATTATTAGTCAAATAGAAACAAATTAAGAAGTAAAAAGGAAAATTAAACAATGTATAACTACCCTATGCGTATTCATTACCATCGTAAGAATGGAGAATACGATACTTGCTCTTTTGTAAAAAGTCAGGATCAACGAATTGATTTGCTGAGCTACAAAGAAGATTATTTTGGTGCCTTATTTAGTTTTGAACACCCAAGCATTCATCCCTTAGAAAGCTTGAATTTTGTGGTTCATACCGGCCAAACCAGTAAAGAATATGCCATCCGTTTTAATCACTATCCTCTCTTAACGGAGGTCTGGATTTTGGAAGGGGATGATAGAATTTATTATTCTGAAAATCCTGCTATTGCCAGTCCTTTCTATAAAAATCAAAATCCTTTTGCCTTTGACAAGGCTATCAATAGCGCTAGTTTCGACCACCACTGGGGCTACCAAGGTGAATTGGGTTGCCGTGCAGAGGACAATCATGCTCATTTTTCTCTTTGGGCTCCAACAGCGACAGAAGTAAAGGTTGTCGTTTATGAATCTGCTGCTAACGATGCTCCTGTTTGGAAGACCTTTGAGATGGAGAGAGGCAATAGCTACTCCTATAATCATAAGGACAATACTATTGGTGTCTGGAGTTTGGATGTTGAGGAAGATTTGACTGGTAAGGCTTATCAGTATCAAGTTCAATTCCCTCATCACCAAACATTGACACGCGATCCTTATACCATCGCGACCAGTCCTGATGGCAAACGTTCAGCTATTCTGAGCCATGAAGAAAAGCAAGTTGCAAACTTCGAGGTCAAGCACGGTTCAGAGGCTACTTGGCGTTTGACAAATCCATGTAAGGCAGTTATTTGTGAAATGCACATTCGTGATTTGACCAAATCACCGACCTCAGGTGTAGATGAACATCTTCGAGGAACTTTCTTGGGTGCTGCTCAGACTGGAACGGTTAACCAGTACGGTCAGTCAACTGCTTTTGATTACATCAAGAAGCTGGGCTACAATTATGTTCA
>CAUTXU010000062.1:0-7689 GCA_963542415.1 uncultured Streptococcus sp. | reverse complement strand
TTATTTACCATGGAATAAAGTTGTACAAGAAAAGTGCAAATAAGAAATCTCCAGATTAGGAACTATCGCTGAGTTCTCTAGTCTGGAGATTTTTCAATATACTTAGTTATTGGGCGGTTACAATAAAATTATTTTGGAGAACAATTGAATATTGTTCTCCTTTTTTTATTTTCTGGAGGGAAAATGACAAAAGAATTACAATCATCACGCTATATTGTCATACTCTTCGAAAATCTCTTCAAACCACGTCAGCGTCGCCTTACCGTACTCAAGTACAGCCTGCGGCTAGCTTCCTAGTTTGCTCTTTGATTTTCAGTGAGTATCATTTCATACTATACTAAAATCAAAAACCATCTTATAATAGTAGTTATGAAACTTACAAACGAAGAAATACAGAAAATTGAAAAACTCCTGAGAGATTCATCGTACGCCAAATATCATAAACGTCTACAGATTATTTATTTTCGCTCAAAAGGAAAGAGTTATAAGGAAATCATGGATTTGCTAGATTGCAATAAAACAACTGTTTGGAGGAATTTGAAAAAATATAAGGAGTTTTGTTTAGAGGCTCTTCTTAAAGAGACCCGTGGTGGACGTCATCGAGAATATCTGACTTACGAAGAAGAACAAGCATTTCTAAAACGTCATATAGAAGCTGCTCAGGCTGGGGAATTTGTAACTGTCAATCAGTTATTCGAAGCCTATCAAAAAGAGATTGGTCGCACTTCCACACGTGATGGTTTCTATTATCTCCTGAAACGCCATGGTTGGCGAACGGTCACTCCTAGACCTGAACATCCCAAGAAGGCAGACGCTCAGACAATTGAGACGTCTAAAAATAAAATCTACATTCGAGACCTTAAGTAAGCGCTTTAAAGAGAAGGGGACTTATAACAAAGTACGCTTGATGTACCAAGATGAAGCTGGTTTCGGAAGAATTAGTAAGATGAGTTCTTGTTGGGCTCCTCAAGGAATTCGACCTAGCATTCCTAGTCATTATATGCGAGAATATCGCTATTGTTATGGGGCAGTAGATGCTCAGACAGGAGATTCCTTTTTCCTCATTGCTGGAGGATGCAATACTGAGTGGACGAATGAATTTCTACGGCAAGTCTCACAAGCTTATCCAGATGACTATATGTTACTTGTAATGGATAATGCTATATGGCATAAATCAAGTACCTTAGAGATTCCAAGTAATATTGAATTGGCTTTTATCCCACCTTATACACCAGAAATGAACCCTATTGAACAAGTCTGGAAAGAAATTCGAAAACGAGGTTTTAAAAATAAGGCTTTCCCAACATTGGAAGCTGTCATTGATAAGCTTCAAGAAGTTATTCAAGGATTGGAAAAAATGTTTTAAAGTCCACTGTCAGCAGACAGTGGAAAAGGTTGCTTTTTGAAAACAATTGAGTATAAGTAGGACTTTACCCCCCCTCCTACCCATAACTGTGTCCATTTCCAGCCAAGAGTCTAGTTGATTAAGGACTAAATAGTTTTGGAAATCCTCATAGGAACGGCCTTTTTTAGCTTCTTTAGGGATGGAAGGTAGCTTACTTTTCCGTCTTTCTTTGAATTTAACGGCTCTGGCTAGATCAATAGGAGCGATAGATAGGTATCCTTTTCGGATGTGTCGATAGACAGTTGAGGAGCTGACATCAAGGTTATGAGTTTTGAGGATATGATAGATGTGTTGTCCTTTTTTAACACCATCAGAAATGACTTTGTCCATGTCCCAGAAGATCTTGGAATTGAGGGGAGTTCCTTCACGAGCTTCTACAAGAGTTTGTTCGTATTGTTTTTGAGCTTGTTTAGCGAGGTATAAGATCTTCTTATAGCCACAATTTTGTCTTCTTTTAGGGCATCCATTACAGACAAAGGGAGCCTTATCGAGTAGAGGGCAAGGAAGGTTATGGCATGTAGACTCTCGGACTTGTCTGTTTCGTTTGACTTCTTTGGAAACAGTAGTTGGGTCTTTTAGAATGGATTGTCCAATAGCTTTGAAGGTTTCACCGCGCTCTAAGCCTAATTGGATATCATTACGGTCTGAAAGGGTAAGGTGTTTATGTTTTGTCATAGTGAGTCTCATTTCTAACTCAAACGTCTCACACTTAATTCCACCATAAAAATCCGTTTTAGACTAATTTCCACTTCGGCAAGTCAAGTGGAAGTTACTTTGAGAAGTTACCTTCTTTTTTCATGAAAAGGGGAGTAGAGCAAAAGATGGAAAGAAATAAGAGATTATGGTATAATGAAACGATATAAAAAAGGAGTATTTATGGACATTTCAGAAATTCGTCAGAAAATTGACGCAAATCGTGAAAAATTAGCTTCTTTCAGGGGGTCTCTTTGACCTCGAGAGTCTAGAGGAAGAGATTGCCATCTTGGAAAACAAGATGACAGAACCTGATTTTTGGAACGATAATATAGCGGCCCAAAAAACGTCGCAAGAATTAAATGAATTAAAAAACACTTACAATACCTTCCATAAGATGGAAGAGTTGCAGGATGAAGTTGAAATTTTATTAGACTTTTTGGCTGAAGACGAGTCGGTTCAAGCAGAACTGGTAACGCAGTTATCAGAACTCGATAAGATGATGGCTAATTACGAGATGACCCTTCTCTTGTCAGAACCTTATGACCATAATAATGCCATCTTGGAAATTCATCCAGGATCTGGTGGTACAGAGGCGCAGGACTGGGGTGATATGTTGCTTCGTATGTATACTCGTTATGGTAATGCTAAAGGCTTCAAAGTAGAGGTTTTGGATTATCAAGCTGGTGATGAGGCTGGTATCAAGTCAGTAACTTTATCATTTGAAGGGCCTAATGCTTATGGCCTTCTCAAGTCGGAAATGGGTGTGCACCGTCTGGTGCGAATCTCGCCATTTGATTCTGCCAAACGTCGCCATACCTCTTTCACATCTGTAGAAGTGATGCCTGAGTTGGATGATACCATTGAAGTAGAAATCCGTGAAGATGATATTAAGATGGATACCTTCCGTTCAGGTGGTGCTGGTGGACAAAACGTCAATAAGGTTTCAACAGGTGTGCGTTTGACACACATTCCTACGGGAACTGTCGTCCAGTCAACGGTCGATCGTACCCAATATGGAAATAGAGATCGTGCTATGAAGATGTTGCAGGCTAAGCTCTATCAAATGGAGCAAGAAAAGAAAGCTGCGGAAGTTGATTCCCTCAAGGGTGAGAAAAAGGAAATCACATGGGGAAGTCAAATTCGTTCTTATGTTTTCACGCCATATACTATGGTAAAAGATCACCGAACTAGCTTTGAAGTTGCGCAGGTAGATAAGGTTATGGATGGAGACCTAGATGGTTTTATCGATGCCTATCTCAAGTGGCGAATCAGCTAAGATAGAAAGGAACTCACATGTCAATCATTGAAATGAGAGATGTCGTCAAAAAATACGACAACGGAACGACTGCCCTACGCGGTGTTTCGGTCAGTGTTCAACCAGGAGAATTTGCTTACATCGTAGGACCTTCGGGAGCAGGGAAGTCAACCTTTATTCGTTCTCTATATCGTGAAGTAAAAATCGATAAAGGAAGTCTATCAGTTGCTGGTTTTAATCTGGTTAAGATTAAGAAGAAAGATGTCCCTCTTCTACGTCGTAGTGTTGGGGTTGTTTTTCAGGATTATAAACTCTTGCCAAAGAAAACGGTCTATGAAAATATTGCTTACGCTATGGAAGTAATCGGGGAAAATCGCCGTAATATCAAAAAACGGGTGATGGAAGTTTTGGACTTGGTTGGATTGAAGCATAAGGTTCGTTCTTTCCCAAATGAGCTCTCAGGTGGAGAACAACAGCGTATTGCGATTGCGCGTGCTATTGTAAATAATCCAAAAGTATTGATAGCCGATGAACCAACAGGAAACCTGGATCCTGATAACTCATGGGAAATCATGAATCTCTTGGAACGGATTAACCTACAAGGGACAACTATTTTGATGGCGACTCATAATAGCCAGATTGTAAATACCTTGCGCCACCGTGTCATTGCCATTGAAAATGGCCGTGTCGTTCGTGACGAAGCTAAAGGAGAATATGGATACGATGATTAGTAGATTTTTTCGTCATTTATTTGAATCATTAAAAAGTTTGAAACGAAATGGCTGGATGACAGTAGCTGCTGTCAGTTCAGTTATGATTACTTTGACCTTGGTTGCAATATTTGCCTCTGTTATTTTCAATACAGCGAAACTAGCTACAGATATTGAAAATAATGTCCGAGTAATGGTATACATTCGTAAGGACGTAGCTGATAATAGTGAGACTATTGAAAAAGAAGGTCAAACTGTTACAAATAATGACTACCACAAGGTATATAATTCCTTGAAGGGTATGTCTACAGTTAAGAGTGTTACCTTTTCAAGTAAAGAAGAACAATATGAAAAATTAACTGAGACAATGGGGGACAACTGGAAAATCTTTGAAGGTGATGCTAATCCTCTCTATGATGCATATATAGTAGATACTAACACACCAAGTGATGTAAAGACAGTAGCGGAAGAGGCTAAGAAAATTGAAGGTGTGTCAGAAGTTCAGGATGGTGGTGCCAATACAGAACGCTTGTTTAAGTTAGCCTCATTTATTCGTGTCTGGGGACTAGTGATTGCTGGCCTCTTGATTTTCATAGCAGTTTTCTTGATTTCTAATACCATTCGTATTACAATTATTTCCCGTAGTCGAGAAATTCAAATTATGCGCTTGGTTGGTGCTAAGAATAGCTATATCCGAGGACCATTCCTACTTGAGGGTGCTTTCATCGGATTATTTGGTGCAGCCCTTCCATCAGTTTTAGTACTAGTTGTTTATCAAATGGTTTACCAATCGGTTAATAAGTCATTAGTAGGTCAAAACCTTTCTATGATTTCACCAGAAGTATTCAGTCCACTGATGATTGCCTTATTGTTTGTTATTGGAATTTTTATTGGTTCACTGGGATCAGGAATTTCAATGCGACGTTTCTTAAAGGTTTGATAGCACATTTTAGGGTGTTATCATAATAACACAAATATAAAAAAGGAAGTATAAAAACTTTCTTTTTTTCTTAATTTTTTTAATAAAAGCCTTTACAAAAAAATTTAAAGTGGTATAATGAATACATAGCTAAGTGCAAACGTTTTCGTAAAACGTTTGCCTAAATAAAAATAAAGGAGATTTGAATGATGAAAGATACATTCAAAAATGTCTTGTCTTTCGAATTTTGGCAAAAATTCGGTAAGGCTTTGATGGTGGTTATCGCTGTTATGCCGGCTGCTGGTTTGATGATTTCAATCGGTAAGTCACTTGTGATGATCAACCCTAACTTTGCCCCACTCGTTATTACTGGTGGTGTACTAGAGCAAATCGGTTGGGGAGTCATCGTTAACCTTCATATCTTGTTTGCCCTCGCTATTGGAGGAAGCTGGGCTAAGGAACGCGCTGGTGGTGCGTTTGCGGCAGGTCTTGCCTTTATCCTAATCAATCGTATCACTGGTACAATCTTTGGCGTATCAGGAGATATGTTGAAAAATCCAGAAGCTATGGTAACAACTCTCTTTGGTGGATCAATCAAAGTTGCTGATTACTTCATTAGTGTTATGGAAGCCCCAGCACTTAACATGGGTGTGTTCGTAGGGATTATCTCAGGTTTTATTGGAGCAACTGCTTACAACAAATACTACAACTTCCGTAAGCTTCCTGATGCACTTTCATTCTTTAACGGAAAACGTTTTGTACCGTTTGTAGTTATTCTTCGTTCAGTAATTGCTGCAATTGTACTTTCAGCTTTCTGGCCAGTAGTGCAAACAGGTATCAATAGCTTTGGTATCTGGATTGCTAACTCACAAGAAACTGCTCCAATCCTTGCACCATTCTTGTATGGTACATTGGAACGTTTGCTCTTGCCATTTGGTCTTCACCACATGTTGACTATCCCAATGAACTACACAGCTCTTGGTGGTACTTATGAGGTCTTAACTGGTGCAGCAAAAGGTAGCCAAGTATTTGGTCAAGATCCACTTTGGCTTGCATGGGTAACAGACCTTGTAAACCTTAAAGGTACTGATGCTACTCAATACCAACACTTGTTAGATACTGTTCACCCAGCTCGTTTCAAAGTTGGACAAATGATCGGTTCATTCGGTATCTTGATGGGTGTGATTGTGGCTATCTATCGTAATGTTGATGCTGACAAGAAACACAAATACAAAGGTATGATGATTGCAACAGCTCTTGCAACATTCTTGACAGGGGTTACTGAACCAATCGAATACATGTTCATGTTCATCGCAACACCTATGTATCTTGTTTACTCACTTGTTCAAGGTGCTGCCTTCGCTATGGCTGACGTTGTAAACCTACGTATGCACTCATTCGGTTCAATCGAGTTCTTGACTCGTACACCTATTGCGATTAGCGCTGGTATCGGTATGGATATCGTTAACTTCGTTTGGGTAACAGTTCTCTTTGCCGTAATCATGTACTTCATCGCAAACTTCATGATTCAAAAATTCAACTACGCAACTCCAGGACGTAACGGAAACTACGAAACTGCTGAAGGTTCAGAAGAATCTAACAGCGCAGTGAAAGTTGCAGCAGGTTCTCAAGCTGTAAACATTATCAACCTTCTTGGTGGACGTGCAAACATCGTTGATGTTGATGCATGTATGACTCGTCTTCGTGTAACTGTAAAAGACGCTGACAAAGTCGGTGATGCAGAACAATGGAAAGCAGAAGGAGCTATGGGTCTTGTCATGAAAGGACAAGGAGTTCAAGCTATCTACGGTCCAAAAGCAGACGTATTGAAATCTGATATCCAAGATATCCTTGATTCAGGTGAAATCATTCCTGAAACTCTTCCAAGTCAAATGACAGAAGCGCAACAAAACACTGTTCAATTCAAAGGTCTTACTGAGGAAGTTTACTCAGTAGCAGACGGTCAAGTTGTTGCTTTGGAACAAGTAAAAGATCCAGTATTTGCTCAAAAAATGATGGGTGATGGATTTGCTGTAGAACCTGCAAATGGAAACATTGTATCTCCAGTTTCAGGTACTGTATCAAGCATCTTCCCTACAAAACATGCTCTTGGTCTTGTGACTGAAGCAGGTCTTGAAGTACTTGTTCACATTGGTTTGGACACAGTAAGTCTTGAAGGAAAACCATTTACAGTTCATGTAGCTGAAGGACAAAAAGTTGCAGCAGGTGATCTTCTTGTCACAGCTGACTTGGATGCTATCCGTGCAGCAGGTCGTGAAACTTCAACAGTAGTTGTCTTCACAAATGCTGAAGCTATTAAATCAGTTAAATTAGAACAAACAGGTTCTCTTGCAGCTAAAACAGCAGTTGCTAAAGTAGAATTGTAATATACTTGAGGTTGGAAGCTGTTTTCCAACCTCTTGTTTTAGGAGAAAAGCATGAAATTTTTAACACTCAATACTCATAGCTGGATGGAAAAAGAAGCTGAGGAAAAATTCCAGCTCTTGCTTGAAGATATTCTTGATAAAGACTATGATTTGATTTGTTTCCAAGAAATCAATCAGGAGATCACTTCGCCAGAGGTGGAGGTTAATGACCTTTATCAAGCTTTGCCAGCTGCTGAGCCGATTCATCAAGACCACTATGTTAGACTCTTGGTTGAAAAGTTGTCAGAGCAAGGAAAAAATTACTATTGGACTTGGGC
>CAUTXU010000061.1:0-7923 GCA_963542415.1 uncultured Streptococcus sp. | reverse complement strand
ATCGTGGAGAAGGCGAAGAAACTGAGAAATTAGAAGATAAACAAATTCAGTTAGATCTTAAAAAAGTTGAGATTAAAAACATTAAAGAAACAAGCTTAATGAGTGTAGATGCTGAGGGTAACGAAACAGATAAGAGCTTATTAACTGAAAAGCCAACAGATGTTGCTCCGCTTTACTTACGAGTAACAACTCATGACAATAAAGTGACAAGACTTGCTGTTGATAAGATAGAAGAAGTGGTTAAAGATGGGGAAACTTTATATAAAGTTACTGCAACTGCGCCTGATTTAGTTCAGCATACAGATTCTTCGAAATTAGCTAACGAGTATGTTTATTATATAGCTAAACCAAAACCAAAAGTGGATAATGTTTACTATGATTTCGCTGAATTGGTTGAAGCTATTCAAAATAACCCAGAAGGTGAATATAAAATTGGACAAAGCTTAAATGCTACTAATATTAAACCAAATGGAAAATCTTATATTACTAAGAAATTTAAAGGTACGTTAACTAGTACTGATGGGAATAGGTTTGCTATTCATAACTTAAGCAATCCATTATTTGATGTTATTGAAAATTCTACAATTAAAGATTTAATTTTCTCTAACGTGAATATAAATAAACCAGGTACGGATCAAATAGCGACACTTGCAAAAGATGCTACAAATACGACAATTGAAAATGTTAAAATTACGGGTAGTATTGTTGGTGGTAATGATGTAGCTGGAGTTGTTAATAATTTAAATAATGGAAGCAAAATGAAAAATGTTTCTGTTATCGGAAAACTTCGCACAGAAGGTAAAAAAGGTTGGAGTATTTCTGGTTTAGTTAACAACCAAAGAAAAGCAAATATTGAAAAAGTTTATACAGATGTAGAAATCACTGGTGAAAGAGCTCGTGGTTCAGCTTTAGTTTCAACACTTGATAGGGGTATGGACCCAATGGATGTAAGAGCTAACGGACATATTAAAAAAGCTGTAGCAAAAGGGTCAATTAACTTGAAAAACAATGTAGAGACAGGTGGAGTTATTACTAAAAACTGGCCATACGGATTTTTAGAAGATGTTATTAGTTATGTAAAAGTAACTAACGCTGAAAAACTTTATGGTTCAGGTGATATTGGAGATGATGACTTTGGGTTCCCTTATTTAAGTAGAGTTGTCAGCGTAGCTGGGGAAGCTACTGGTAATGTGACAAGAAAAAATGCGGACAAACTTAAAGAAATCTCTAAAGAAGAAGCTGATAAAAGATTAGAAAGTTTCGATATTACATCTAAAGATTTTGAAGCTCCAACATTATTAGTAGATAAGTTAAATAATAATCTCCCAAAATCTGATACGTATAAAGAGATTCAAGATTATAATGCAGAACGTGAACTTGCTTACCGAAATGTGGAAAAACTTCAACCGTTCTACAACAAAGAATGGATTATCAATCAAGGAAATAAAATTCCTGCTGGTTCTAAATTATTAACGACTGAAGTATTATCTGTAACTGGTATGAAAGATGGTCAATTCGTGACTGACTTATCAAGTGTTGATAAAATAATGATTCATTACGCTGATGGTACTAAAGAAGAAATGACGGTTGCTTCTAAGGATTCAAACGTAGCACAAGTTCGTGAATATAGTATTACAGGTCTAGATGGCATTGTTTACACACCAAATATGGTGGATAAGAATCGTGACAAACTAATTGCTGATGTGAAAGAAAAATTAGCAAGTGTCGAATTGATTTCACCTGAAGTGCGTGCATTAATGGACAAACGTAACAAACCAGCTGAGAATAGTGACAATCATAAGAACAATTACATTCGTAACTTGTTCCTTGAAGAAAGCTTTGAAGAAGTTCGAGGAAACCTTGATAAACTTGTGAAAGCTTTAGTTGAGAATGAAGACCACCAATTAAATGGTGACGAAGCTGCAATGAAAGCTCTTGTTAAGAAAGTAGCCGAAAACAAAGCGAAAATTATGATGGGTCTTACTTATCTAAATCGTTACTATGGATTTAAATACGACGAAAAATCAATGAAAGATCTTATGATGTTCAAACCTGACTTCTATGGTAAGAATGTAAATATCTTAGATTTCTTGATTAAGATCGGTTCTAGAGAAAATAACATTAAAGGTAACAGAACATTAGAAGCTTATCGAGAAACGATCGGTGGAACGATTGGTATTGGTGAGTTGAACGGTTTATTAAACTATAATATGCGTTTATTCACAAACGAAACTGATATTAACACCTGGTATAAGAAAGCTGTTTCACATACAAACTATGTCGTTGAGAAACAATCATCAAATCCATTGTTTGCGGACAAGAAATATCGTTTATATGAAAACTTAAACAATGGCGAACATAGCAAATATATCTTGCCACTTCTGACTACAAAGAAAGCTCATATGTTCTTGATTTCAACATACAATACACTAGCATTTAGTGCGTTTGAGAAATATGGTAAGAATACAGAAGCTGAACGTGAAGCATTCAAGAAAGAAATTGACTTACGTGCTCAAGAGCAAATCAATTACCTAGACTTCTGGTCTCGTTTAGCCGCTGATAATGTACGTAATCAGTTATTGAAATCTGAAAACATGGTTCCATCAGCAATTTGGGATAACCATGGTGCTCCAGGTGGATGGGTTGATAGAATGGGTCATACGAAGAATGGTGATTATGCTCCAATTCGTGAGTTCTACGGACCTACAGGTAAATGGCACGGTGATAACGGTATGGGTGCGTATGCGTATATCTTTGATAGACCTCAAAACTCAGAAGCCGTGTACTATATCTGGTCAAGTATGATTAGTGATTTTGGTACATCAGCCTTTACTCATGAAACAACGCATATCAATGACCGTATGGCTTATTTAGGTGGTTGGGGACATCGTGAAGGTACAGACGTTGAAGCCTTTGCTCAAGGTATGTTACAATCGCCTGCGGTAACAAGTTCTAATGGTGATTATGGCGCATTGGGTCTAAATATGGCGTATGAGCGTAAAAATGATGGAAACCAATGGTATAACTACAATCCGAACTTGCTTGATAGTCGAGCTAAAATTGACCATTACATGAAGAACTATAACGAAGCGCTTATGATGCTCGACCATTTAGAAGCGGATGCCGTTATCGCGAAGAATGACGGAGATAACAATAAGTGGTTCAAGAAGATGGACAAGAAATGGCGTGAAAAAGCTGATCGAAATGGTTTAGTTGGACAACCACACCAATGGGATTTACTTCGTGACCTAAATGACGCGGAGAACAAGAAGAAATTGACAAGCATTGATGACCTTGTAGATGGTAATTACGTGACTAAGCATAATATGCCTGGAAATAAACATTATCGTGCTGAAGGTTTTGATACGGCATATCAAACTGTAAGTATGATGGCTGGAATTTACGGTGGTAATACAAGTCAAAGTGCTGTAGGTTCTATCTCGTTCAAACATAATACATTCCGTATGTGGGGTTACTTCGGATACTTGGATGGATTTGTCGGATATGCTTCTAACAAGTATAAACAAGAATCTAAAGCAGCTGGTAGACCAGGTCTTGGTGATGACTTCATCATTGAGAAAGTGTCTGGTGGTAAATTCCATACACTAGAAGAGTGGAAGAAAGAATGGTTCAAGGAAGTTAAAGCTAAAGGTGAAAAAGGTTTTGTTGAAATTGAAATCAATGGTGAGAAAATCTCAAACTATGCGGGACTTCAAAAATTATTCAATAAAGCGGTTGAAAATGACCTGAAAGCGGGTAATTCAAACCAAACAGTTGCACTCAAAGAAAAAGTTTACAAACAACTATTGCAGAAATCAGACGGATTTGCTGGAAATCTTTTTAAAGCATAGATTGTATTAAATAGATGAGTAAAAAGGTAGATTAAGTTTTTCTTGATCTGCCTTTTTATGCTATACTTGAAATATGCATAGAAAAACAGTGATTGATTTTAGGGCTTTGGGGGAGAGATACACCTTTACCCAGCCGATTAAAGAGTTAAAAACGAGAGATTTAGCAGAAGTGGCAGATTTGCTGGCACAAGTGGAAAGCTACCAAGAGCAAGGCTATTATGTGGTGGGCTATGTCAGCTACGAGGCTGCACCTGCTTTTGAGGAGAAATTAGCAGTTCATAAAGCTCCTTTACTGGCAGAGTACCTGCTATATTTTACCGTTCATGATAGCGTAGAAACATCCCCTATTCCTCTGATTTATGATGAGGTTGATTTGCCTTCAAATTGGCAGGAAGTAACGTCTGCAGATGACTATGAAAAAGCCATTGCTCATATTCATCATCATTTGCGGCAGGGGGACACCTATCAGGTCAACTACACCGTCCAACTCAAGCAGGACTTAAGTGCCAATCCGTTCGCCATCTACAATCGTATGGTGGTAGAGCAGGAGGCAGGCTACAATGCTTATGTGGAATATGATGACATGGCAGTGATTTCCATGAGCCCAGAGCTATTTTTTGAGCAAAATGACCGAGAATTAACGACTCGTCCAATGAAGGGAACGACTCAGCGGGGAGTGACTGACCAAGAAGACTTAGAGCAGGCTGCCTGGTTGGAGCAGGATCCTAAAAATCGCTCTGAAAACATGATGATTGTGGACCTCTTGCGCAATGATATGAATCGTATTTCTGAAGTGGGCAGTGAGCACGTGGAGTGTCTGTGCCAAGTGGAACAGTATTCAACTGTGTGGCAGATGACTTCGACCATCAAGAGTCAATTGCGAGAGGGTGTTGACCTTGTTGAAATCTTCCGCTCTCTCTTTCCTTGCGGTTCCATAACGGGTACACCGAAAATTGCGACTATGGAAATCATTAAGGACTTGGAGCCACAACCGCGTGGAGTTTACTGCGGAACGATTGGTCTCTTGCTTCCAAATGGACGACGGATTTTTAATGTTGCCATTCGGACCATTCAACTGCATCAAGGGAAAGCCATCTATGGAGTAGGTGGCGGCATTACATGGGATAGCACTTGGGAATCTGAATACCGCGAGGTTCATCAAAAGGCAGCTGTTCTCTATCGTAAACAAGTTCGTTTCAAACTGATTACTACAGGGAAAATCAGTCAGAAGAACTTGTTGTTTGAAGAACAACATTTGGAAAGACTGAGAACAGCTAGTCGGTATTTTGCTTTTCCTTTTGATCTAGGAGACTTGAAACAAAAGATAGAGGAAGAGTGTCAGTCTTGTGACATTGATCAAGATTACCGCTTGCGAATTTCTCTCAGTAAGTCTGGAGAGATAGAACTTAGTCGACAAATCTTAACACCTCTTAGTCTACATTTCTGTCAGGCCAAACTTTGCCTTCAGGAAGCGGATTTACAGCAGGCATTTACCTACTTTAAAACCACTCACCGACCACACTTAAGTCTAGGGAAACAGGAAATCATTTACCATAATGTAGCAGGGGAACTGCTTGAAACTTCTATTGGAAATTTGGTTTTGAAAATGGATGGCAAACTCTACACACCGCCTATCAGACTTGGTATCTTACCAGGAATTTACCGTCAGCATTTGCTGGAAAGAGGACAGGTAGAAGAGAAGGTCTTTACCTTGACAGATTTAGCCCAAGCAGAAGCTATTTACGGCTGTAATGCAGTGAGAGGCTTGTATGAGTTAAGCCTTGAGGAGAACTAGATGAAACTGATATTTTTACACGGGTTAGGGCAGTCAGCAGAGTCTTGGAAAGAAGTTCGGAATCTACTGACAGATTATCCTTCTGAGGCTATCGAGTTATTTCCTTCTGGAGTTAGCAACTATCAACAAGCCAAGGAGCGAGTTTATCAGCATCTAGCTCAAGAGACAGAACCTTTTATTTTGGTTGGATTGTCTTTAGGTGCGGCCCTGGCACTAGAACTTTCCAGTTATGATTTACCAAATCTTCAAGGTTTAGTTTTGTCAGGTTGCCCTCTGAAATTAGCTGGAAATATCTTATTTAAAATCCAGTTGATGATTTTTAAACTACTTCCAAAAAGTTTTTTTGAAAAACGGGGAGCAAACAAAGCTCTTATGGTCGGAGTTTCTGAGGAATTGAAGACACTTGATTTAACGGATATAGCAGGGATTTGCCCCTATCCAACCTTACTAATTTGTGGCAGCAAAGATAAACCGAATCTTAGTTCTATGAGAAGTCTTCATAAACTAATATCAGAATCCCAATTTCAGATTATCCCAGACGGCCCTCATGTTTTGAATAAGGAAAAACCAAAAGAGTTTGCAGAAATAACCAGAAGTTTCCTTGAATTGCTGAAATAAGTTTGATAAAATAATAGTGAAATCGATATCATAATTATGGGAGAAAGAAATGAACAAACGTCTATTTTTAAAAATGAGTCTGGCTACCTTGCCAGTTTTAGTCTTATTTTCACAACCTGTGTTAGCAGAAGAAAACATTCATTTTTCTAATTGTAAGGAAGCTTGGGCGAATGGACACGCGGATATTCATGAGGAAGAACCCGGTTATTCTGCCAAGTTAGACCGCGATCATGATGGTGTGGCGTGTGAATTGAAAAATGCCCCAAAAGGTGCTTTCAAAGCAAAACAATCAACTGCGGCTCAAAACAATACAAGTTCAGCAACAACAAGTGGTTGGGTTAAGCAGGATGGTGCTTGGTACTACTTTGATGGAAATGGTAATCCAGTAAAAAATGCTTGGCAGGGAAACTATTACCTGAAAGAAGATGGTCAAATGGCGCAGAGCGAATGGATTTATGATGATTCTTATCAAGCTTGGTATTATTTGAAATCAGATGGATCTTATGCAAAGAATGCATGGCAAGGAGTGTACTACCTTAAATCAAACGGTAAAATGGCACAAGGTGAATGGGTTTATGATGCTTCTTACCAAGCTTGGTATTACTTGAAATCAGATGGTTCTTATGCTCGCAATGCATGGCAAGGAAATTATTATTTGAAATCAGATGGCAAAATGGCAAAGAACGAGCGAGTTGATGGCGGACGTTACTATGTAGATGCTTCAGGTCTCTGGAAACCATAAGTCAGAATAAAATCCAGAAAGTTAATGCAAACCTTTGCATGATTAACTAAATTTTGTTATACTAGTACTGTAAGCATTTTCAGTTACTACACAATGAAAAAGGAGAATATGATGAGTCAAAAGATTATTGGGATTGACCTTGGTGGAACTTCTATCAAATTTGCAATCTTAACAACAGCAGGAGAAATCCAAGAAAAATGGTCTATCAAGACCAACATTTTGGATGAGGGAAGTCATATCGTTGATGATATGATTGAGTCTATTCAACATCGTTTGGACTTGCTTGGATTGGCAGCAGCAGACTTCCAAGGTATTGGAATGGGATCACCAGGTGTGGTTGACCGTGAAAAAGGAACTGTTATTGGTGCCTACAACCTCAACTGGAAAACCCTTCAACCAATCAAAGAAAAAATTGAGAAAGCCTTGGGTATTCCATTCTTCATCGATAATGATGCCAACGTAGCAGCTCTTGGTGAACGTTGGATGGGGGCTGGTGATAACCAACCAGATGTTGTCTTTATGACACTTGGTACAGGTGTTGGTGGCGGTATTGTCGCAGAAGGCAAATTGCTTCATGGTGTTGCTGGTGCAGCAGGTGAGCTTGGCCATATCACTGTTGACTTTGATCAACCAATCGCATGTACTTGCGGTAAGAAAGGTTGCCTTGAGACAGTTGCTTCTGCAACAGGGATTGTCAACTTGACTCGTCGCTATGCCGATGAATACGAAGGCGATGCAGCCTTGAAACGCTTGATTGATAACGGAGAAGAAGTAACTGCTAAGACTGTCTTTGACCTTGCAAAAGAAGGAGACGACCTTGCTTTGATCGTTTACCGTAACTTCTCACGTTACTTGGGAATCGCTTGTGCTAACATTGGCTCAATCCTAAACCCATCAACAATCGTCATCGGTGGTGG
>CAUTXU010000060.1:0-8134 GCA_963542415.1 uncultured Streptococcus sp. | reverse complement strand
TGAGGGCACGCTCTGCAATTTTTTCATAACGAGCCTTCTTATCACGAATACGCTCACCTTCCAACTCTTTGATAATTCCGAAATTGACATTCATCGGTTGGAAATGTTTGCTGTCCGCATGGGTGATGTAATGAGCTAGACTTCCAATCGCTGTTGTCTCTGGGAAAATAGCCTCGCTTTCTCCCTTGAAGAGACGAGCGGCGTTAATACCCGCAACTAATCCTGAAGCTGCTGACTCAACATAGCCTTCCACACCCGTCATCTGACCAGCAAAGAAGAGATTTGGTTGTTTCTTAGAACGGTAGGTCTGTTCAAGAAGATTTGGTGAATCCATATAAGAATTGCGGTGCATCACACCATAACGAACAAACTCAGCATTTTCAAGACCTGGAATCATTTGGAAGACACGTTTTTGTTCTCCCCATTTGAGGTGGGTCTGGAAACCAACAATATTGTATAGGCTACCAGCTGCATTATCCTGACGAAGTTGAACAACCGCATAAGGTGTTTTGAATTCTCCATCGCGAGGTCCTGTGTAATCGTCTGGATACTCAAGACCGACTGGTTTCATAGGACCATAAAGCATAGTTTTAATGCCACGCTTAGCCATGACTTCGATAGGCATACATCCTTCAAAATACTTTTCTTTTTCGAAAGAATTAAGCGGCGCTTCTTCCGCATTGACCAAGGCTTCATGGAAATCCATAAATTCTTGTTTGGTCATAGGGGCATTGAGGTAGGCCGCCTCTCCCTTGTCATAACGAGACTTGAGATAGACCTTGCTCATATCGATGGTATTGACATCGATAATAGGCGCTGCCGCATCGTAGAAATAGAAACCATCACCGTCATTAAGGGCATGAATCTTTTCAGCTAGGGCATCGCTTGTCAAAGGACCAGTCGCCACAACTGTGATAACATCTGTCGGCAATTCTGTAATTTCATCACGAACCACTTCAATCAAGGGGTGGTTGGCAACTTTTTCGGTCACCATTTGGGAGAAACCGTCACGGTCCACTGCAAGGGCTCCGCCTGCGGGAACACGTGTAGCCTCAGCAGATTCCAAGATAACAGAACCCAAGCGACGCATTTCTTCCTTGAGGAGACCAACAGCATTTGTAAAAGCATCCCCACGCAAGGAATTGGAACAAACCAACTCAGCAAAATTGTCTGTTTTGTGCTGGGGTGTTGACTTGACACCACGCATTTCATAAAGTTTAACTGGAATACCACGCTCTGCGATTTGGTAGGCTGCTTCAGAACCTGCCAAACCAGCACCGATAACATTGATATAAGATTGAGACACGACACTAATACCTCTTTGGGAGTGTGAAGACAAGGTTCACATTGAAAAAGCCAATCAAACTTAAGAGTTTTCGAATTTCTTGGCTCAGGCTGAAAAAGTCCCCCGGACTTTTTCACTCCCACAAATCTTTCTATTTTTTTCTTCTACTAGTATAACAAAAAAAGGGAAGAAGGCAAACTTCCCTGTTTAGTCATTTTCTTCCCAGTCATGGTAGGCAGCGTAAAGCTGGCTTTTATTCCACTGGTAAATCTTTGCGACTTCCTTTATGGCTTGATTTTTCTTCATGCCTTGCTGGATGCGGGCTTGGATTTCTGAAAACAAGTCCTCCTCGTCTTTTTCCTCCACATCTTGGCTGGCGCCTTCAACAATGAGAAGGCATTCACCCTTGAGTGGATTTTCAACGATGCTTTCTAGCAATTCAGAGATCTTTCCTCGTTGGTATTCTTCATAAATTTTGGTCAATTCCCTGACTAAGACTACCGAGCGGTCACCGTAGACTTCTAGCATATTTTCCAATGTATCCGCCACACGATGAGGCGATTCATAGAAAATCTGGGTTTCTGGATAGTCTTTTTTCGAGTCGAAAAATTGCTTTTGCTGGCCTGATTTTCTTGGTAAAAAACCATAAAAGATATGTGGCTGTGGTGCTAAACCACTGGCAATCAAGGCCGAAATCCCTGCAGAGGCTCCTGGAACTGTGACAACCGCAATTTCTTCCTCAATAGCTGCCTTGACCAAATCATGACCAGGGTCCGAGATACTAGGCAGACCCGCATCGGATACCTGAGCAATGCTTTGCCCTGCTTTCAGGAAACCAATCAAATCAGGAATTTTTTCCTTGGCATTGTGCTCATGAAAACTGATCTGCTTTGTCTGAATGTCAAAATGCTTGAGCAAAAGGCCAGTATTGCGCGTGTCCTCAGCCGCAATCCAGTCCACTTCTTTCAGGGTTTGGATAGCACGAAAGGTCATATCATCTAGATTGCCAATCGGCGTTGCCACTAGATACAGCTTGCCATAGGGAGACTGCCCCTTAAAACTTTTTTGAATCTGCATGCTTACTCCCTGTATAACAACTCATCACAGAACATACATTCCTCGTCCTGCTCTCGACGTTGTCCATAAAAATCATTACATACGTGAAATCCATCACGGTAAATGCGACGGACACTTTCGCGAACATGCTTAGCCTTGACAGGAGCATCTGCTTCCACCTCACCCAAGCGTTCGCGCAACTTACTATTTTCCAAACGAAGAGCTGTATTTTCCTCTACCAGGCTCTTGAGATTTTTCTTGATGGCTTCCACATCGGCCAAGGTTACCAATAACTGTTGGGAAAAATCATCCAGCGCGTCAAATAATTCTTTTTTGTCCATAAAACAGCCCTTTCCTTTCTTTATCGTTCATTTTTGAATTTACATTTCTTTCAAGACCAGATATTCCATGGCATTTTGAAAACTAACATTAGCCTGCCACATTTTTCTAGCTTCTAGCAAATCTTGTAGAATCACCCGTACTCTTGTTTGTAGGATATCTTGCCCACAGAGAACTTCAAGAATCCGTAAAACCTGATCTTGTTTTTCCTTGTCATCTGCCAAGCTAGCTAGTTTGGCAACTTGCAAATAACTTTCTTTTTTCTTAGCCACTAACCAAGTCAGCAGGCGTTCACTTTCATCGACCAAGGTCCAAAAACTTGCCTGATGTGCCAACTTTTCTGCTTCAGCTCTCGATTGAGCAAACTGAGCTAAAAGTGTCGCCTTTTTCTTAACCAATCCCATTTGTTCTAAGAGCAAGATGAGCTTCTCTTCTTTCTTTTTAAAGTGGAAAATCTGGGTCCGACTTCGAATTGTTGGTAAGATCTTTTCCTCATCGCTGGTCAAGAAGAAAATATAAACCTCACTCTGGGGTTCTTCGATGACCTTGAGCAGAGAATTAGCTGCGTTGGGATGCATTTTATCCGCTTGCTCGATGATAAAAACCTGTTGTTGGCTTTCAATCCCTGCTTGCGAAAACTGACCCACCAATTCTCGAATGCGTTCTGTCTTGATGACCTGATTAACTGGTTTAATCAAGGTAACATCTGGAAACTCTTCCTGTTCAATCAGCTTGCAATTTCGGCATTTATCACACGGTAAAATGCCTACTTTATCCGTACAAAAGAGGCTCTTAGCTAAAAATTGCGCCATTTCTAAGCTTCCAAAGAAACCTGAAAAGAGGTAGGCGTGATTGAGCTGGTCTTGTTCTAGGATACGAATAAAGCGGTCAAATTGATCTGGTTGCCAAGCCTTTAATTGATCTTGTTTCATTTAGCTAATCCCATTCTATCAAACAAGACAGCCTTGGTAGTTTCCACAACCTGCTCCAAAGGGAGACTAGCATCAATCTTGACAATGCGATTTCCTTCTTTGTCCAGAAGAGAAAGGTAGCCTTGACGAACTTTTTTATGCAAGTCCAACCCTTCCAAGTCCAAACGATTGACCTCACGGTCACTATTAGCAGCAATACGAGCCAGCCCTTCTTCCACCTCGATGTCAAAATAGAGTGTCAAATCAGGTTTAAGGCCATCTGTCGCAAACTGATTGAGCCAATCAATGGCGTCAATATCCAAGCCACGACCAAATCCCTGATATGCAACGGAACTATCGATGAAGCGGTCCATAATGACCAACTTACCAGCTTCAAGGGCTGGAAAAACTTTTTCCACCAAGTGCTGTCTGCGACTAGCGATATAGAGCAAAAGCTCTGTTTTAGCATCCATCTGAGTATGACTTGGATCCAGAATCACTTCCCGAATCTTCTCTCCTATCAAGACTCCGCCAGGTTCACGGGTCGTCAGCACCTCTACCCCTTTTTCCTCTAAAATTGGGAGCAGAGCCTCTAAAACACTGGTCTTTCCTGCTCCCTCTGGTCCCTCAAGAGAGACTAAAAATCCTTTTGACATGTCTAACTCATTTCTTTTTTACTACTTCTATTCTATCAAAAAAATAGGGGTTTGTGACAATCTTTTTGTCTTCTCATTTCAGCCACCATAAAAGAGGCAGTCAAAGCCACCTCTTATTTACCTAGTTTTTTAGTTCGTTTGTAGGCTTTTTTGACTGCCTCCATAACGGTTCCTCTAAAGGCATGTGCTTCTAAACTAGCTACACCAGCAATAGTAGCCCCCCCTGGACTACAAACCTTGTCTTTCAATACTCCTGGATGTTCTTGAGTATCTAGGACCAATTGACCTGCTCCAATGACTGTTTGAGCTGCCATTTGTAGAGCAGTTTCTCGTGGCAATCCTGTCTGAACACCTGCATCCGCCAAAGCTTCAATGAAAAGATAGACAAAGGCTGGTCCACAACCTGCAAGACCTGTCGCTGCATCGATTAATCCTTCTCCTAGTTCAACCAAGAGACCTGCCTTAGCTAACAGCTGACAAAAGAGCTCACTGTCCTCAGCCTTACAATTAGGAGACAAGGCATAACTAATGACTCCTTGACCGATAGAAGCAGGGGTATTCGGCATCATACGAATAATTCGGTGCTGACTTGGAACAAGACTAGCCAGTTTTTCCAGCTTTATACCCGCTGCCATGGAAATTAAGAGCAGACTCTCCCGTTTTTCAAGAATATCTTGAGATTCCGCAAGTAAAGTAGATACTTGAGCTGGTTTCACTCCTAAAAAAATCACATCTGCTTCTGCAAAGATTTCTTCATTGCTAGAAGCTTGGCCTCCGTAGCTAGCAATAAAATCATCCACTCTATCTTGACTTAGATTAGAAAGAAGAAACTTATCTGTCGTATTAGCTTGCCAAACAACCTTGGCCAAACTAGCACCCATATTCCCCAAACCGATAAATCCAATCTTCATTTTTTACTCCCTTATCTGTCCATCACCAGCAACTACATACTTATAACTGGTTAATTCTTTTAAGCCCATTGGTCCACGTGCATGGAGTTTCTGAGTAGAAATCCCCATTTCACAACCAAGACCAAATTGACCTCCATCTGTAAAACGCGTTGAGGCATTAACATAAACCGCTGCAGAGTCCACTTGATCTGTAAAGTAGGCTGCAGCTTCAGCGTTTTCCGTCACAATGGCATCCGAATGATGGGTACTGTGGGTTTCAATATGCTCAACTGCTTCTTCTAAACTGCTCACTACTTTAACAGCTAGGACATAGTCTAAAAACTCGGTATCAAAGTCTTGAGCCCCAGCTGCTTGGCCAGATACAAACTGACTAGCCTTCTCAGCCAAACGGAATTGAATCGGTTCAAGTCCAGCTTCTTTACGATCCGCAACTAGAACTTGCTCCAAACGAGGAAGGAAGCTTGCTGCCTTGTCTTCATGAACGAGGAGAACCTCCATGGCATTGCAAACAGAAGGACGACTAGTTTTGGCATTGTTGATGATAGACAGGGCCTTGTCTTCGTCTGCATCCTTATCCACATAGACATGGACAATCCCAGTCCCTGTCTCGATAACAGGTACGATCGCATTTTCAACCACGGCATTAATCAAGCCAGCTCCTCCACGAGGAATGAGAAGGTCTAGATAGCCCTTGGCCTTCATCATGGCATAGCTACTTTCACGGCTGGTATCTTCCACCAGTTGAATCACATCTGGGTGAATAGTAGTCGTTTCCAACCCCTTCTTCAAGGCTGTGACAATGGCATGGGCAGTTTGATAGGCATCCTTCCCACTACGAAGAACAACCGCATTTCCACTCTTGAGAGCCAAAGCAGCCGCGTCAGACGTCACATTTGGACGGCTTTCATAGATAATACCGATGACCCCCATAGCCACCCGTTTCTTGGTGATAACCAAACCATTTTCAAGATGACTTGTTTCTAAAACTTCATCTATTGGATCTGGTAAAACAACCACTTCACGAATCCCGGTTGCCATCGCTTCTATACGTCCTGCATCCAAATAAAGACGATCCAACATAACATCTGAAATTTTGCCCTTGGCTGCTTCCATATCGAGGGCATTGGCTGCTAAAATTTCCTCAGTAGCTGCTAATAAATGATCAGCCATGGCTAGCAAGGCTTGGTTTTTCACCTCTTCACTAGCTGTGTTGATCGATTTTTTAACAGCCTGTACCTGTTCAAATTGTTCTTGTGTACTTACCATAGTTTACCTCTAAAATTCTGTAAAGAGTAGTTGGATTTCAGGAGTAATGGAAATCCAGTCATCACGGTGAATCAAGACACCCTTGGCTTTTTGAGAACGCAACATATCCTCCAAAGCAGATGCTCCAAATTGCACGCGTCCTTTTCCAAGTGATTTTCCACTTTCCTTGTCAAATACTGTCACGATATCACCGTAAGAAAAGGCACCTTCTGCTTCAACAATACCAGATAAAAGAAGACTCTTTCCATGTTGAGAGAGAGCTTCTGCAGCCCCTTTATCAACCCAAATAGAACCTTGGCTCTGAGCATAAAAGGCCAGCCATTGTTTCTGGGTACGAAGTCCCTTCTCTTGAGCAACAAAGTAGGAACCATCCTTGGTCTCCTCAGCTGCCTCAATCATGGCATCTGACTTCAAGGATGAGCAGATATAAACAGGAACTCCTGATTCCGTCGCGATAGTTGCAGCTTTGATTTTGGTTAACATGCCACCTGTACCATTAGACGAACCTGCTCCACCGGCCATATCAATAATCTCACGATTGATGGTCTCGATTCGCTCCAAGCGTTTGGCTCTTGGATCTGAATTAGGATTCCCTGTATATAGACCGTCTACATCTGTCAAGAGAACCAAAAGGTCAGCTTGGACCATGGCCGCTACCTGGGCACTTAAAGTGTCATTGTCCCCAACCTTGAGTTCATCAATGACGACACTATCATTCTCGTTGATGATAGGAATCGCACCACGGCTAAGTAGAACCGACAAGGCCTGATGGGCATTTTTATAACGACGCTTATCCACAAAGTCATCCTGGGTCAGCAAGATTTGTGCAGAAACGATTTGGCGCAAGAGAAGATTGGTCGTGTATTCTTCCAACAAAAGCCCTTGTCCTACCGCTGCTGAAGCCTGTTTATCAGCAATCTTAGTCGGACGCTTTTTAAATCCTAAGGCCCCAAAACCAGCCGCAATGGCACCTGACGATACCAAAATCAATTCATGACCAGCCTCGTGCAACATTGCCAACTGCTGGGTTATAGCTTTTACTTTACTACGTGATAAACTTCCATCCTCATTCGTCAGAGAAGAAGTTCCCACCTTAAAGACAATTCGTTTGTATTTCATAGTCTCACTCCGATTCTTCATATTTATCCATTATAACATGAATAGCAGGAAATAGAAAAGAGTTGATAGGAAAAAGGTCGAGACAAGTCATCTCAACCTTTTATCACATCTAATTCTTTCTCAATCTCTCCAAGGTTTCCTTAAAAATCTCTGGGATATCTGCTGTAAATTCCAAAATCTCACCTGTTCTCGGATGAGTAAAACCTAAAGTCTTAGCATGAAGAAATTGTCCATGTCCTTTCAAAGTCTTGCGAGGACCATAGACTTCATCACCAGCGACTGGATGGCCAATATAAGCCATGTGAACACGGATTTGATGAGTGCGTCCTGTCTCTAGCTGCAACTCTACCAAGCTGTAATCACCAAAACGTTCCAAGACGTGGAAACGGGTCACTGCAGGCTTCCCTTTAGCAGTCACAGCCTGTTTCTTACGGTCTTTTTCACTTCGACCAATCGGTGCTTCAATCACACCACGATCATTGGGCAGATTTCCATGAACAATCGCCCAATATTTACGAAGAGACTTTTTATCCTTCAGTTCTTGGGCAAGTGCTAGATGCGCCTCATCATTTTTAGCAATCATGAGAAGGC
>CAUTXU010000059.1:0-8234 GCA_963542415.1 uncultured Streptococcus sp. | reverse complement strand
GAAAATGTCCATGTGGTCAAAGACTTGGAAGAAGTGGAAATCTAAAAGATTGAGAAAGGATAAGTATGCCTACTATTCTCATTACAGGAGCTAGCGGTGGTCTAGCCCAAGAAATGGTCAAACTACTGCCAAATGACCAACTCATCTTGCTTGGTCGAAATAAGGAAAAATTAGCCCAACTCTACGGAAACCATCCCCATGCAGAATTGATTGAAATCGATATTACCGATGATTCAGCCTTAGAAACTCTGGTAACCGATCTCTATCTCCGCTATGGCAAGATTGATGTCTTGATTAACAACGCTGGTTACGGGATTTTTGAGGAATTTGACCAGATTTCTGACCAAGATATTCACCAGATGTTTGAGGTCAATACCTTTGCCCTGATGAATCTATCTCGGCGCCTTGTGGCTCGTATGAAGGAAGGCCGAAAAGGCCATATCATCAATATCGTCAGTATGGCAGGTTTGATTGCTACTGGCAAGTCTAGTCTCTACTCAGCGACCAAGTTTGCGGCCATTGGTTTTTCAAATGCGTTACGCCTCGAACTTATGTCATATGGAGTCTATGTGACAACAGTCAATCCAGGACCAATCCGAACAGGATTTTTTGACCAAGCTGACCCAGATGGAACTTATCTTAAATCGGTTGACCGTTTCCTGCTAGAACCAGATGCAGTGGCTAAAAAGATTGTCAAGATTATAGGAAAAAACAAACGAGAACTCAATCTTCCTGTTTTGTTGAACCTAGCCCATAAGTTTTATACTCTCTTTCCCAAGCTAGCTGATAAGCTGGCAGGGGAGACTTTTAATTATAAATAAAAAAGAACCAATGTGCAGGTTGTTGCTAGCCTACATATTAGTTCTTGTCATTTCTCAACTATTAAACTGGACTTCTTCTAGTAGATAGTCGATAAAGCGTTCGCCCATCTTGGATAGGCTGGTTTTTTCATGCTGGATATAGACTAGCTCAATGGAGTCATCAATATCCAGTGGGATAGAAACGATATTGTCTCCGTTGAGGTTGCTGTTCAAAATCCCTGTCGCAATGGTATAACCATCCAAACCAATCAAGAGATTAAAGAGGGTGGCACGGTCGCTGACTACGATAGATTTTTTGTGGTATTCCTGCGAGAGAATCTCTTCAGAGAAGTAGAAGGAGTTGTGAGTTCCTTGATCATAGCTGAGGTAAGGGAAGTTTTCTAAATCAGATAGTTTGACCTTGTCTTTCTTTGCCAGAGGATTGGTCTTGCTGACAAAGATATGCGGTTGCGCTGTAAAGAGATGGTGAGCCAGCAGGTGGTTGTCATCCAGCATCTTGGTTAAAACATCACGGTTGTAGCTGTTTAAAAATAGGACACCGACCTCACTACGGAAGTTCTTGACGTCGTCGATAATTTCCCAAGTCCGAGTTTCACGAAGGAAGAGCTCGTATTTCTCCATATCGCTTTTCTTGAGCAGAGAGACAAAGGCATTGACCACAAAGGCATAGTGTTGAGACGAAACGCTAAAGAGTTCGCGGTGGGCGACAGGATTTTTATAGCGTTCCTCCAGAAGCTGGGTCTGCTCGACAACCTGACGGGCATAAGAGAGGAACTCCATCCCATCACGGGTCAAGGTGATACCCTTGGGATTGCGGATAAAGATCTCAATACCCATTTCATTTTCCAAGTCTCTCACAGCATTGGAAAGACTCGGCTGGGTGATAAAGAGTTGCTTGGCTGCTTCATTCATGGAGCCAGTTTCGACGATTTTGATAATATAGTGTAATTGTTGAATTCTCATGTTTTTATTGTACCACACTTGCGTCAGAATCGCCAAAGAAGATAGGAAAATCAGGAGCATTGTGTGGGTCTCTTGTAAAGTAACTAAGAAGAAAATTCTAAATAACTTAAATAGGGTAAAAAAGTAGCTGAGCAAGATATTGTTCAGCTGTTTTTTAATTGGGCACTATAAAAATTTTACTCGAAAATAAGAAATTTGCACGATTTACTCATTATTTATCCAGTACTAGAGTTTATACTAGTTATTGTAAAGATGATCATCCAAAAGAAGGAAGGAGGCAACCTTATGGCTAAAAATACAAATCGTTTAGAAATTGATTCTCTAAGTTTTGAGGTTGAAAAGCAAGAACTTTCCAGGCAATCAGAAGCTAGTGGTACACAGCTTTTAAAATGACACTAGCAGGTCTCTGTGGATTGTGTTTCACCTATTCCTATGAGTGTACGAGAAATAATGTTCGTTGTTAGATAAAACAAAAGGAAAATTCTAGTGTTTTATTACAAAACATTGACAACATTTTGATTTGGTGTTATATTTACGGGAGAAATACAAATAAAACAAGACAACTTTGAGATTGATTCTTTGGATTATGGAAATTAATAGCCAAGAATTAGATGGTAAATCCGCTGCTGGGTAGGATACGGC
This sequence comes from uncultured Streptococcus sp., assembly GCA_963542415.1. GTDB lineage: Bacteria > Bacillota > Bacilli > Lactobacillales > Streptococcaceae > Streptococcus. The sequence continues at coordinate 5,808 of CAUTXU010000059.1, read as the reverse complement.
TGTTAGATTAACAGCACAGGGGCGCTGTGGTTGGTGGTTTACACATTCTTATGAATGTACTTCGCCAAACGTGCGCTGTGGATAAAACCACCTCTATTTTTTGACAGGAGGATAAAATGGAAGGAATTATTGGAACACTAGAATTCTATGCACCTGTACTGGTCTTAGGAGTTGTTGTCATAGGGATTGTTTACTTTATGAAAAAAAGAAACGATCGCAAATAATCAACATCAACCGATACCTGAAAAAGGCATCGGTTTTTTATAACTTGAATATATTGCACAAAATACTCATGGCAAACCTTGAAAGAAACCGTATAATGAGAGCGTAATAAAGAAACGGAGGAATGAAATGATGAAACAACTTATCGTGACAGGATTAACGAAAACATTTGGTCAAGGGGATAATATCGTTCATGCTTTATTAGATGTGAACTTGTCTGTTGAAAAAGGAGAATTTCTGGCAATTATGGGGGCTAGTGGTAGTGGAAAAACAACACTTCTCAACTGTATTTCAACGATTGATAAACCAACATCAGGTGAGATTCGATTTGAAGATTTTGACATCATCCATGCCAAGGAAAATGACCTAGCTGACTATCGTGCTAAAAACATTTCCTATATTTTCCAAGCCTACAACCTGGTGGAAACCTTGACGGTCTATGAAAATATCGTCCTACCTCTTCAAATTCAGGGGAAAACTATCAAAAAACATCAGGATAAGATTGAGGAAATTTTGGATAAGCTGGCCATCCAGAACTTAAAAGATAAGTTTCCTAATCAGTTATCAGGTGGTCAGCGACAACGTGTGGCAACTGCTAGAGCCTTGATTGATGATTCTAAACTGATTATCGCAGATGAGCCGACAGGAGCTTTGGACTCTGCCAATTCTGAAAAACTGATGGCGCTTTTGCAGGAAATCAATAAAAGTTTTGGTATTACCATTTTACTGGTTACGCATGACCCTGCTGCAGCAAAGTATTCCTCACGGATGGTGCTACTTAGCGATGGAAAGATTATGGATGATTTGGAACGTAACAGCTTATCTAATGAACAGTATTTGCAAGAGATTTACAGCCGTACCAGATAGGAGGAGAGTATGTATCCAAAATTGATTTTACGAAATGTATTTCGAAATTTACAGACCTATACCATCTATTTTTTCAGTCTGACCTTGATTTATAGCTTGCTCTACGCTTTTAATGCTTTACCAAGCCATCCAGTGATGCAAAGTTTATCAGGAGCAAAGGAAATGTTGACGACGGTGATGAGCCAGTACATGGGCTTGCTTTCCTATCTGATTCTATCGGCGATTGCCTTTCTCGTCGTTTATTCCACAAACTTTGTCCTGGGACGGCGCAAGAAAGAGCTGGGACTTTATGCAACGCTGGGAATGAAGAAGAAGCAGATTATCCGTACCATGTTCTTTGAAACCATGCTGGTCAATATCTTTTCCTTGATTCTAGGTTTCTTGCTTGGAGTGATCTTACTGGTCATTCTAGCTAAGATTGCATCTGAGTTTTTCATGGCTAATTACTTTGGTAATCTGGTTTTCTTTGATAGCAAGTCTGTCATCTTACTAGTTTATTCCTATTTGGTCACCAGTTTTATTGTTGGTGTCATGGACATTCTTACCTTTAGAAAGCAAAATATCATTGCACTCATTCAAGAAAATGGGGTCAAGAAATCTGTCTTGGCAAAAGGCAAGCCAGTTCTTCAAGCACTTCTCTTTATTCTTTCGACAGCTGTTATCGGTTTTGGTGCTCTCTATTTTTCAGACTATCACCATCTATCATTCTTGAAAAGCTGGGGTATCTTGTTGGTATCTGTCTTCGTGATTTTTGTGATTTTATTTTACAATACCTTGAGCCATTTTATCTTGGTCTCCCTTAGAAAACTGCCTCAAACCTACTATAACAAACTAAACACTTTTAAAATCCGTCAATTTTCAAAACAAGCTGATAGTAATTCGGTCACGTTGGCTGTCTTATCCTTGACCTTGACACTGGCTCTCAGCTTACTCGTTTTTAGTGGTAGTGCCTATACGACTATGAACCGAGAGCTGAACAAATACTCACCTTATGATGTAACTGTCAATCTTTATCGTGGTCAAGAGTTCCAATTTGCTCAGGATTCTGTAAAAGATAGGCTGAAAGCAGATGGATTTGACTTTAACCTCATCAAAGAGGAGTACAGCTATCCTATCTATTCTAGTGATTTAACTTATAAAGATTTGATTGATACCAGCAATCTCTGGGAGCATGATAAGAAACTTCCTGAATCAAAAGTACCGATTTTAGGAATTTCTGCCTACAATCATCTCCGCAAACTGCAAGGGAAAAAAGCGGTTGACTTGGCAGAAGACCAATTTCTAGTCAATGCCAATTATAAAGGAACTGCCAAGCAGATCCAGGACTTTCTATCAACGACCAAAACCCTCATGATTAACGGTCATTCTCTCAACCTTGCCTCTTCAAAGCCACTTGAAACAGTTTACTTTTTATCTTCAGTAACTACAAATGACTCAGGAACCTTGATTGTACCAGATAAGGTAGTAGTTGGATTGACGGAAGACCACACGACCTATGTTGCCAATTTCAAAGAAAACATTGACAAACGGGAAGTAGAAACATTCTTGAGTCAGTGGATTGAAAAATACTACTTCACTCGTGATGGAGCAGAGTTGAATTCGTTCACCTATCAAACGAAAGGAAGTATTTTTGAGGTTTACCTTGGATTTATGGGCGTCATTGTCTTTGTCATGATTTTTGTTAGTGTTATTTTTATCATTATTTCCCTCAGTATCTTGTCCCTTCAAACTTCTACAAGTGCTTTGGATAGTGTTAATGATTATCAAATCTTATACCTTCTTGGGAACAAGAGAAAGCAAAATCGCTCTATTCTTTTGCAACAGATTCTAAATTATTTCTTGGTTCCGCTGGTCATCGCAGGTCCGCTAGCATTTGCCTTGAGTACCGCTCTTTTGGGCTATTTTGAGAATTTCGCTAATACCAGCATTTCTATTGATATCACCTATCTGGGAGTAGCGGTCTTACTCTTTGTCCTTTACCTGCTAGTGACTTACAGAGTAAGTTGGCAAATTATTGAAAATTAAGTCAAATACCAGAGTTGCCTATCTGACAATTCTGGTATTATGTTATAATGATATTAAAGTAGTTCAGGAAGTAGATACATATGAAACAGTTTGTCAAATCGCTCTCGAAAAACTCACTTTTATTGTGGTGGTTGACGATTTTGAATCATCTAGCTTTAATGATTTATATTTATTATAGGATTCCTCTGGACTTTTCGACAGATTTTTCCTTGCAGATGGTTTTATTGCTGATTATTGCTTTAATTGTATTTAGCTATATTTGTAATATTGTGACCTTTCGGTATAGTGAGTTGAAACTTTGGTTGCTCCTGATGATGTTTCTCATTAGCTGGCAATCCATATTTAACCAAGGAGTTACGAGCACCCTGTTGCACTTTTTTGATATTCTTCATCCGCTTAACTCTTTTTTATTGGTGTATAGTTCTCTGTCTATTATCTTTCTGGGAGAGAAAATAGGAGAAGAACTGTTGAGTGTGTCCTTTGTGTTGACACTAATCACCATTAGTTCGTATCTGTTAAGTCCTTCAATTTTTCTATTTCTGTCCTTGTTTGCGTCTTTCTTTTTAAACTTTGTTCCCTTGATTTTACTGATTTTATATCATAAAGAGTTGAAAAGTAAACTTAAGTATCAGAGACGAAATTTGTGGATATTAGCTTTGATATTGCCTCTTTCTTATTTCTTTTTGTATATCAATACGAGGGGCTCAGGAGTGATGAACCTAGTCTGGTATCTTGAGATTATTGGAATACTTGCTTTTTTGCATCTCAAAACAATTATTAACTCTCTTCAGAAAAAGGTAGTAGAGTTGAAGTTGTCCTATATAAAAGCTTTTTCACGCTTGTTGTTACTGGTTCTGTTTTTGTTAGTAGGCATTTTCATCATCTTTCATTTAGACTTAAACATGAGCTTTTTGGTCTTGAATATCATGTTACTATTGTTCGGGATTTGTTCGGAGGAATTGATTCGCCTCTTTCGTTCTGCTGAAATGCTAGATGCTAGGGATTATGTAAAAGTTCTCTTTTTAAAGCGTAATCGTATGGTGAAAAGTCTGCTGGCAAATGAAGACACAGAACAACAGTTCGCCGAATTTCTTCATAATGAAATCCTGCAAAATGTGATGGCGATAAAAAATTTCAATAAATATAGTAGCAATCAAGCTTTTGGTGAACAGATCAATCTGGTGACAGAGGAGTTGGTTCAACGGATTCGTGAGCGGATGGATTATTATCAGCCAATGGTAGAAACAGACGAGCAGCTAGACATCCAGTATCAAGGGCTGATTAATCGGATTGTCAAACGCTATCACGCAGAAAATGAAGTCGTCACACAGTTTCCTGCCCACTTTAGGCTTTTATCTCCTTACGATAAAATTGTCTATCGTCTGGTTGAGGAGTTGGCGACCAATGCCGTTAAGTACGCTAGTGGTGGAAGGATTTCTTTGAAGATTGATGTGCATGATGACACTATTTTTATCATTTCTGAAAATGACTGCCTTCAAACAGAAAAATCCTTAGGTTATGGCTTGAAAAATATGTCTAATAAAATTAGTGTTTTAGGTGGTCAGATGCAGATTTTTGAAAATAATAAGAGATTTCGTGTAGAAATTACTCTCCCGATTGATAAGGAGTTGTGTTATGAAAATTTTGTTAATTGATGATCATAAATTATTTAGCCAAAGTATCAAGATGATTTTAGAGTTATCGGAAAACATTAAAAAGGTCCAGTTAGTGGATAATTTTTCGACTATTTCGGAGATTGCTTTTAATGACTACGACATTATTTTGATTGACATCAACCTGATGAGTCTGTATCAAGCGGATGGGCTGACCTTGGCACAAGAGATTATCGACAATGGTTGTTCTAGTAAGGTTGTGATTTTGACAGGTTACAGTAAAAAAATGTATGAACACCGAGCTAAAGTTATGGGGGCTTATGGCTTTCTGGACAAAAGTATGGATCCAGATGAGTTGGAGAAAAAACTGGAAAAGATTTATCTAGGTGGTAAGGTCTTTTCAGATGAAGTGATGGTAGAGGTGCTAACACCACGAGAAATCGAGATACTAGAACTGGTTAGAAATGGCTTGACCATTGATGATGTCTGTGACAAGGTCTATGTGAGTAAACGTACAGTTTCCAATCATTTGGCCAATATCTTTTCAAAATTGGGAGTGACTAACAGGCAGGAGGCGATTCACATCGCTGAGCAGTTGGGTTATTTTCCACCAGATTAAAAAGCTGCAGAAGATGCAGCTTTTTTAATTTCTGTGCTACTTCTTGTGTGAGTCTCTTCTTGAAAAAAACACAAAATTTTGCTAGAATGAGTCTTATGAAAACATTCTATGATGTGCAGCAATTCCTCAAACGATTTGGTATTATTGTTTACATGGGAAAACGCTTATATGATATTGAACTGATGAAGTTGGAACTCTCTCGGATTTACGATGCAGGGTTGATGGACAAATTAGACTATCTAGAAGCAGAAGCGGTTCTTCGCAGAGAGCACAAGGTAGAATTGGATTATATTGAGAAAAATGGAGAAAAGAACTAATGGTTACTTGGATTTTGTGGGCACTTATACTAGCAATGTTGGCGTGGATGGGCTTTAACTATCTTCGTATTCGCCGTGCAGCTAAAATCGTAGACAATGAGGAGTTTGAAGCCTTGATTCGTACAGGTCAATTGATTGATTTGCG
>CAUTXU010000058.1:0-8251 GCA_963542415.1 uncultured Streptococcus sp. | reverse complement strand
ATCCTGAAGTCATCTACGTGGCTAAAAATAAATCACCACTCTTGATTGGTCTTGGACAAGGCTATAACATGGTCTGCTCAGATGCTATGGCTATGATTCGTGAGACCAACCAATACATGGAAATTCATGACCAAGAGTTGGTAATCGTCAAGGCTGATAGTGTGGAAGTTCAAGACTATGATGGAAATCGTCGTGAGCGTGCTAGCTACACTGCTGAACTTGACTTGTCAGATATCGGTAAGGGAACTTATCCTTACTACATGCTCAAGGAAATTGACGAGCAACCAACTGTTATGCGTAAACTCATCCAAGCCTACACAGATGAGGCTGGTCAAGTAGTGGTTGACCCAACTATCATCAAGGCTGTTCAAGATGCAGACCGCATCTACATCCTTGCAGCTGGAACATCTTACCACGCAGGATTTGCTTCTAAGAAGATGCTGGAAGAATTGACTGATACACCAGTTGAACTTGGAATCTCATCTGAGTGGGGCTACGGTATGCCACTGCTCAGCAAGAAACCACTCTTCATCTTTATCAGTCAGTCTGGTGAAACAGCTGACAGCCGTCAGGTTTTGGTTAAGGCCAATGAAATGGGAATCCCAAGCTTAACAGTGACAAACGTACCAGGTTCAACCCTCTCACGTGAAGCCAACCATACCATGCTCCTTCATGCAGGTCCTGAAATTGCCGTAGCCTCAACAAAGGCCTATACAGCGCAAATCGCAGCCCTTGCTTTTCTTGCAAAAGCAGTCGGAGAAGCGAATGGCAATGCTAAAGCGCAAGCCTTTGACCTAGTTCATGAGTTGTCAATCGTAGCTCAGTCGATCGAATCAACTCTTTCAGAGAAAGAAACCATTGAAGCCAAGGTTCGTGAACTTCTTGAAACAACTCGTAACGCCTTTTACATCGGACGTGGCCAAGATTACTACGTAGCTATGGAAGCCAGTCTCAAGCTCAAAGAGATTTCTTACATCCAGTGTGAAGGTTTTGCGGCAGGAGAACTCAAGCACGGAACTATTGCCTTGATTGAAGAAGGAACGCCTGTCTTGGCTCTCTTGTCTGATCCAGTTCTTGCTAACCACACTCGTGGAAATATCCAAGAGGTCGCAGCCCGTGGTGCCAAGGTTCTCACTATTGCAGAAGAAAATGTTGCTAAAGATACGGACGATATCGTCCTTACGACTGTACATCCATACCTCTCACCAATCTCAATGGTCGTACCAACACAATTGGTCGCTTACTTTGCAACACTCCACCGTGGCCTTGATGTGGACAAACCACGTAATCTTGCTAAGTCAGTAACGGTAGAATAATCTAAAAAAAGTCTAGTTATCTAGGCTTTTTCTTGTGAGCAAATTGGTTGCCTGTACTCAAGATTCGTGTTAGAATAATTTTTCAAAATGAAGGACCGAAATAGACAAGGAGAATCACTGTGGTAGAATTGGGAATTTCAACATTTGGGGAAACAACGGAGCTTGAAGGGACTGGACAGACTTACAGTCATGCCGAACGTATTCGCCAGTTGGTAGCAGAGATTGAACTGGCTGATAAGGCTGGTTTGGATGTATATGGGATTGGTGAGCACCATCGAGCGGATTTTGCAGTATCAGCCCCAGAGATTGTCCTGGCAGCTGGGGCAGTCAATACCAAGAAAATCCGTTTGACCAGTGCAGTCAGCATTCTCTCGAGCATGGATCCGATTCGCTTGTTCCAACAGTATGCCACTATCGATGCTTTATCAAATGGACGAGCGGAGATTATGGCTGGAAGGGGTTCTTTCACGGAATCTTTCCCTCTATTTGGTTATGACTTAAAAGACTACGAAGCTCTCTTTGATGAGAAATTGGCCTTGCTCCAATTAGTCAATGAAAAGACCAAACTAGACTGGCAAGGGCGATTGACCCAAACACTCTCTGGCAAAGAAGTTTATCCTCGTCCAGTTCAGGATAAATTACCCTTGTGGATAGCGACAGGTGGTCATGTCGAATCAACAGTGAAGATTGCTCAGGCAGGCCTACCGATTGTTTATGCCATTATTGGTGGCAATCCGCGTTATTTTAAAAAGTTGATTCAGGCTTATCGTGAGATTGGGAGCGAAGCGGGTCATGCCAGTCATGAACTAAAGGTTGGAGCCCATTCTTGGGGCTGGATTGCTGAAGATGGCGAGCAGGCGGTGAAAGATTATTTCCATCCGACCAAGCAAGTGGTGGATGCTATTTCCAAAGACCGTCCACACTGGCAGGAGTTGACTTATGAGCAATATTTGGAGCAAGTTGGGCCAAATGGTGCTATGTTTGTGGGCAATCCAGATCAGGTGGCCGAAAAATTGATTCGCATGATTGAAAACTTAGGTTTGGACCGCTTTATGTTGCATCTACCTCTTGGTTCTATGCCACATGATCAGGTTCTGAAAGCTATTGAACTTTTCGGAACGCAAGTGGCTCCAAAAGTACGGGCTTATTTTGCCATGAAAGAGGCTTAATAAAAAATCCTAATCAGGTTGATAAAAAATCTATATAATAACTATTTTAAAAATCAATAAATAGAAAAGAATCTCTGAAAAGCTAGTAGAATCAAGCTTTCCAGAGATTTTTTCGTTATTGATATAAACAATATCAATCAAGTCGATAGTCAATATATATTGGGAAAAGGTCAAAAGGAGTGGTAAGATGGTTTCAATCCAAATGGAAGGAGAAAAGTATGACAAGTAAAAGAGAGCTAGTTTTTAAAGCCATCCGAGGCGAAGAGGTGGAACGAGTTCCTGTAGGCTTTTGGTTTCATTTTGTAACACTGGAGGAAAAAGGGCAAGGTTTAAATAACCCACGTATCTTTCAAAAAAGTGTAGAGGGACATTGGAAGTACGTTGAAAGAATTCATCCTGACTTTGTCAAAATAATGAGTGACGGCTTTTTCATTTATCCAAGTAATGTCTATAGTCCTTCGGTTGCAAGTATTCAGGAGTTGGCTTCTATTGAGTCGATTGGTGAAAACCATCCTTGGATTCAGCAACAAGTAGAAGTGGTACAAGCTATTCGAGCAACCTTCACTGAGGACATTGCATCATTTTACAATATTTTTTCTCCGATTTCCTACCTGAAAAGGTGGTTTCGTACAGAGACTTCTAGAGGCGATAAGGAGGTTGCAGATCTTTTTCTCGAAAATCCAGAGTTATTTAGTGAAGTTTTAGACGTGATAGCAGAGGATATCGCTATCCTAACCAAGGCAATCATTCAGGATGGTGGAGCAGATGGGATTTACCTCAGTACACAAGAAATTCAGGATGAGCGCATCACAGCAGAATTGTATCAGACCTATATTGAGCCAAGCAACATAAAGGTTTTAGAATCTGCCAATCAGGTAGGTGGGGTAAATATCCTGCATATCTGCGGTTTCCAAGGTGCTAGTAACAATGTGACTATTTTCAAAGATTATCCAGCCCAGGTTTTCAATTGGGCAACCCACCATGAAGCAGTCAGTTTACCTCAAGGCCAGGAGCTATTTCATGGCAAAGCGGTCTTGGGTGGTTTTGAAAATGGGAAGCAGAGCCTGCTTTATGGAGGTAGCAAGGCTGAACTACAAGTGGAAACTAAACGCTTGTTGACTGAAGCTGGGACTAGAGGAGTCCTTCTTGGAGCGGATTGTACAGTTCCAGATGATTTTGAATTAGAAAGATTGGACTGGATTCGTCAGGCTGCTGTTTTATAATAGGAGGGCCTTATGAAAAGAAAAAAGTTGCTATTGGTAGGGATGGTCCTCGGCTTTGTCATCTTACTTGCGATCAGTCTTACCAAGGGATTTACTTGTAAGGAAGGACCAAGATGTCATGGAGTTCAGGATTTTCAGAAAGGAAGTCTTCCTTTTATTCAAACCAATGATATTGCCAGTGTTTTATTAGTTGAAAAAGAAAGAAATGGAGAATAGATATGTCAGTAAAAAGAGAATGGGTTTTAAAAGCATTTAGAGGAGAAGCAGTCGATCGTGTACCAGTTGGTTTTTGGCACCACTTTACATCAGAAGAGGAATGGTTAAAGGGATTTTCAAATCCTGTGATTATTGAAAAGAACATACAAGGTCACAAACGTTTTATCCGTGAACTAGATCCAGACTTTATCAAGTTGATGAGTGATGGCTATTTTGCTTATCCAAATCCAGTTATTGCCAAAGGGAAGTCACTTCAAGAGTTGGCAGAGATTCAACCTCTGGGTCAAGATCATCCGTGGATTAGAGAGCAAGTAGAATTGGTGAAGAAGATTAAGCAGGAGTTTACGGAAGATATTGTTGCTATTTACAATATATTTGCGCCTGTGACCTACCTCAAATGGTTACTTGGAGAAGTGTCTGGTGGAGATGATCTCATTGCAGATTTCTTAGTTCAAGATTCTCAGAAATTGAAAAAAGTACTCGATGTGATTGCGCAAGATATCGCTAGTTTGAGTCAAGCTATTATTAGAGATGCAGGAGCAGATGGTATCTATCTCAGTGTGCAAAGTATTCAGGATGCGCGTGTTTCTGTTGAAGACTATCAGGAGATTATTGCGCCGAGTGAACTGACTGTTTTAAATGCAGCTAAGTCGGTTGGTGGGGTCAATATCCTTCATATCTGTGGCTATGAAGGAGCCCGAAACGATATTCATATCTTTGCCGACTATCCAGCTCATGTTTTTAATTGGGCAGTTGGTCCAGAAGGAATCAGCCTAAAAGAAGGTCGTGAGATTTTCAAGGGTCGTGCTGTTCTGGGAGGATTTGAAAACGGTAAAGATGGCCTTCTCTATCGAGGCAGTAAGGAAGAAATTCAAGCTGAAACCAAACGCTTGATAGAAGAAACAGGTAGAGATGGTCTCATACTTGGAGCAGATTGTACCATTCCGAGCGATATTGCAGTGGAACGTATCCAGTGGGTAAGAGAAGCATTAGCTAAATAAAGGAGAAGAATATGAGTAAGAAAACATGGATTATTGGTGGAGTTGCGGTTGTGGCAGTGCTTGGAGCAACGATTATTGGTAGAACTTTGGCGGGAGCGTCTGCTAAAGGTGCAGATGCAGCTTCGTCTGGACAAGTAACAACTTTAAAGGTTGCCCATACTCAAAACTATGTCCCTTATGATTTTATTGACGAAAAAGGGGAATCAGATGGTTATGAGGTCGCTGTTTTAAAGGCAGTTGATGAGAAATTAGCAGATTATAAATTTGAGTATACTGGAACTAGTGATGATGATCTCTTGATTGGACTTGAGTCTGGCAAGTACGATATTGGAACTAAAGGTGCTTGGTATACAGATGAACGGGCTAAGAAATTCATTATTCCATCTGAGCCAGTAGGAGCCAGCATTATTGGTTTTACTGTCAGAAAAGAAGATGAAGTCAAATATAAGAATATTGATGATTTTGCCAAAAATAAAGGAAAATTAGTACCCATCTCTCCTCAAAATGCCCAGTGGAATGTGATTAATAGCTATAATGAGAAACATAAGGATACACCAATTGAATTGATGGCTGCTGAATCCTTCAAAGTGGCAGATGCTTATGCTTGGGTTTTAGAAGGACGTTATGATGCTTTCTTTGACATCAAGCTGTCTTTTGAAAAAGCAGTGACAGCAGAGGATGGTTCTTACCACCAATATGCGGACAAACTTAGCTGGTTCCCATATAAAGGAATCCCAACCTATCCATTGATTCACCGTGATGAAAAGGGCGAGAAGTTTGCTAAAGAGTATGAAAAGGCTATTAAAGAATTAAAAGAAGACGGTACTTTAGCTAAGCTTTCTCAAAAATACTTTAAAGAAGATGTCTTTAGTTATGTTGATAAAGATTAGATGAGCAATCAGGCATGTTAGAAAGAGGTTTACATGGTTTCATATGATTTTTCAAGAGTGTTCCAATTTTTACCAACCTTATGGCAGGCTCTTCCTATGACCTTGTCCATTCTCTTTTTTACTACAATCCTTGGTTCCCTTTTCGGTGGCTTACTGGCTTGGGCTCAAGTGGGAGAAGACAAGACTTTTGCAGGTCTTTCTAAGGGCTATATTTTTACTCTTCGCTGTACTCCTCCTATTGTTTTACTATTCCTTGTTTTTTATGGTTTACCTGAATTTTTAAAATGGTGGCTGAATTTAGATATCAACAACTGGTCTAAAACGGTTTTCGTCTTATTTACCATGGTCTTGCTATTTGCGGCTATCATTGCAGAAGTGTTTAAGGCTTCTTATCAGGCAATTCCTAAAGGTCAGATGGAAGCAGGAGTCAGTATTGGTCTGACACCTAGTCAGACATTTTGGAGAATCATTTTTCCTCAGGCTTTTCAAGTGGCACTTCCAAATATGACGACCGCCATTCTAAATTTGATGCGGGACGCTGCCCTAGCCTATACGATTGGTTTTGTAGATGTCATGGGGGCTGGGAATCTCTTAATCAGTCGTAATTTGGGGAATTATTCTCTTGAAACCTATACAGCGGTTGCCATTCTTTATTGGGGTGTAGCCTTGGCTGTTTCCTTCTTGAGTCGCTTGTTAGAAAAATCTTTGGAAACGAAAGGGAGATAGGATATGGATTTGGACTATATTGCAAAAACCTTTTTAGAGACCTTAAAAGGGGTGCCAACCACCTTGGTCATCATGATTGTAGCCATGGTCTTAAGTTTTGCACCAGCCTTGTTTTTAGCACTGGGGCAAATATACAAAGTCAAAGGTGTTCGAACCTTCTCTCTCGTGTATCTAGCTTTTATAAGAGCGACACCTCCGATTTTGCTGATTCTTTTCTTTTATAGCTTGTTTCCGAGTTTGCTCAATCAATTTCTCAAAAGCATAGGAAGTGATATTGACATCTTTAAACTCAATCCTATCTATTATGCTTTTATTATCTATAGCTTGATGACGACAGGAAGTTTATCAGAAATCTTACGTTCGGCTATTTTGATTGTGGATAAGGGACAGTTAGAAGCTGCACAAGCAATTGGTTTAACCACTAGCCAGGCTTATGTGAGGATTGTTTTTCCACAGGCCTTGCGGTCAGCCTTGCCTAATCTGGCTAATCTAGTCATCAATATTGTAAAAGGAACCTCTTTGGTCTTTGTGATGACCATTAAGGATATTACAGCCATTGCCCGTGTTGAAGCGTCTTATGGTTATCAGTATTTTGAATCCTATTTTGTGATCTTTTTACAGTACATTCTTATTTGCGGATTGATTCAATGGGGCTTTTCAATCTTAGAGAGACGCTATATTCGAAGAGAAAAGGGACAAGTAGCGCCCCGTACAGGTTTAGCATAGGAGGAGACAATGTTACAAGTAGAACATGTTGCAAAAAAATTTGGAGACAGACAAGTCCTAGAAGATGTGAATCTCAAGGTCAACCAAGGGGATGTGGTTGTAATCTTGGGCCCATCTGGATCAGGTAAAACGACTTTTCTCAGATGTCTCAATCATTTAGAAAAGGCCGATAGTGGTTCTTTGAAGCTTGCTGATAAAGACTATGATCTTGGAAAACTGACTAAAAAAGATATTTTAGAAATTCGCCAGAAGACCGCCTTTGTTTTCCAACATTATAATTTATTTGCTAATAAAACGGCCTTGGAAAATATTTTAGAGGGCTTGGTGATTGCTCGGAAAATTCCTAAGGAAGAAGCAACCAAGCGTGCGGAAGCTGCCTTAGAAAAAGTTGGTTTACTAGCTTATAAGGATTACTATCCCTCTCAGCTTTCTGGAGGTCAGCAACAACGAATCGGCATTGCGCGTGCTATCGCTGTGAAACCAGAGGTCATTTTGTTGGATGAGCCAACATCGGCCTTGGATCCAGAGTTGGTAGGGGATGTTTTGGATGTTTTAAAACAGTTAGCTAAAGAAGGAGTTACTATGGTAGTAGTGACGCATGAGATGGGATTTGCTAGAGATGTAGCTAATCATGTCATTTTTATGGATGGCGGGAAAATTGTTGAAGAAAATAATGCCCATGATTTCTTCAGTCGTCCAAAAGAAGAACGAACCAAGCAATTTTTGGCACGAATACTTTCGGATGCGACCTATAGTGTAGAATATATGATTTGATAGATAGGCTTAGCAGACCAAAAATCAATCCCCCGAGCGTTAAGGCTTGGGGGATTGTTCTATAGGAGGGCTAGTTTAGTTCTCTTTTTTGTTTTTTAGCAAGAACCCGAGACCTAGAAGGGCAAGGAGACTAATTCCTGCAAACAGGAGTTTGTGATCGTTTTTGGTTCCTGTATTTGGAAGTTCAGCTTGTTTAGCTAGGGGTGCAGG
>CAUTXU010000057.1:0-8492 GCA_963542415.1 uncultured Streptococcus sp. | reverse complement strand
AGACAAGGGGAAAATTACGGCGAGTGAGGATGGGGTGCTTCATCTTAATCCTGAGACCAGTGATTCTACCATGGTAGCAGAAGGCGCCTTACTAGCCCAACTCTATCCGTCCTTGGAAAAAGAAGGGAAAGCCAAACTCACAGCTTATCTAAGTTCAAAAGATGTAGCAAGAATCAAGGTCGGTGATTCTGTTCGCTATACTACGACTCATGATGCCAAGAATCAACTTTTCTTAGATTCTACTATTACAAGTATTGATGCGACAGCTACCAAGACTGAAAAAGGGAATTTCTTTAAAATCGAGGCGGAGACTAATCTAACTTCTGAGCAGGCTGAAAAACTTCGGTATGGGGTGGAGGGTCGTCTGCAGATGATTACAGGCAAGAAAAGTTATCTGCGCTATTATTTGGATCAATTCTTGAACAAAGAATAATGTTCGTGTTTTTAGAGTTAAATGATTTTTAAACTGTGAGAAAGATTCTTCTTGCAGTTTTTTTCTTTATGATTTTTGAAACACATCCACTATTTATTCGTTTAAATTCTTGTAATTTTAGGTTTTTTATGGTAGAATGTGCTCAAGTAATACGAAAGGCGAACTTTAAAATGTCAAAACAATTAATCTATTCGGGAAAAGCTAAAGATATCTATACAACTGAGGATGAAAATCTTATTATTTCAACTTACAAGGACCAGGCGACTGCTTTTAATGGTGTCAAGAAGGAGCAGATTGCAGGTAAGGGAGTGTTGAATAATCAGATTTCATCTTTTATTTTTGAGAAATTAAATGCGGCTGGTGTGGCGACTCACTTTGTGGAGAAACTTTCAGACACGGAACAACTCAATAAAAAGGTTAAGATTATTCCTCTCGAGGTTGTACTTCGCAACTACACTGCTGGTTCCTTTTCAAAACGTTTTGGTGTGGATGAGGGAATCGCATTTGAGACTCCGATTGTCGAATTTTACTACAAAAATGATGATTTGGATGATCCATTTATCAATGACGAGCATGTGAAATTCCTAAAGATTGCGGATGACCAGCAAATCGCCTACTTGAAGGAAGAAACTCGTCGAATCAATGAACTCTTGAAAGGCTGGTTTGCTGAGATTGGGCTTAAGTTGATTGACTTTAAGCTAGAGTTCGGTTTTGACAAGGATGGCAAGATTATCTTGGCAGATGAATTTTCACCAGATAACTGCCGTTTGTGGGATGCGGATGGCAACCACATGGATAAGGATGTTTTCCGTAGAGGATTGGGACAGCTAACAGACGTTTATGAAGTTGTCTGGGAGAAGTTGCAAGGTTTGAAATAATCTGTTTGCAACGGAAAACCTTCGTCTCTCAACTAAAAGGACTCAGGCTGAAAAGGTCCCCCAGACCTTTTCACTCCGTAGGGGTCTAGGTGAACTAACAGACGTTTACGAGATTGTCTGGGAAAAGTTGCAGGAATTGAAATAACAACCTCAAGGCTGTTTGGGAACATTGCAAGAGCTGAAATAAAGGAATAAGAATTGATGGATAAACGTATTTTTGTTGAAAAAAAGGCTGATTTTCAGGTCAAGTCAGAGAGTTTGGTAAGAGAGCTCCAGCACAACTTGGGGCTTTCAAGCTTGAAAAGTATTCGTATTGTGCAAGTGTATGATGTATTTGATTTGGCAGAGGACCTGTTTGCACCTGCAGAGAAACACATCTTCTCTGAGCAGGTGACAGATCATGTCTTGGATGAAGCGGCTGTGCAAGCGGATCTTGCCAACTATGCTTTCTTTGCTATTGAAAGCCTGCCAGGGCAGTTTGACCAGCGTGCAGCTTCTTCACAGGAAGCCTTGCTTTTGCTGGGAAGTTCGAGTGATGTGACAGTCAATACAGCCCAACTTTACTTGGTGAATAAAGATATTGATGCGACTGAGTTAGAGTCGGTCAAGAACTACTTGCTCAATCCAGTTGATTCTCGTTTCAAGGATATCACGACAGGGATTGCCAAGCAGGAATTTTCAGAGTCAGACAAGACCATTCCGAAATTGACTTTCTTTGAAAGCTATACAGCAGAAGACTTTGCCCGCTACAAGGCAGAGCAAGGGATGGCAATGGAAGTGGATGATTTGCTCTTTATCCAAGACTACTTTAAGTCAATCGGGCGCGTGCCGACGGAAACAGAACTCAAGGTTTTGGACACTTACTGGTCTGATCACTGCCGTCACACGACTTTTGAGACAGAGTTGAAACACATTGATTTCTCAGCTTCTAAATTCCAAAAGCAATTGCAGTCAACCTATGAAAAATATATTGCCATGCGTAATGAGTTGGGGCGTTCTGAAAAGCCACAAACCTTGATGGATATGGCGACTATTTTCGGTCGTTATGAGCGTGCCAATGGACGTTTGGACGATATGGAAGTGTCAGATGAAATCAATGCTTGCTCAGTCGAAATTGAAGTGGACGTTGATGGTGTGAAAGAGCCATGGCTCCTCATGTTCAAGAACGAAACCCACAACCACCCAACAGAAATCGAACCATTTGGTGGGGCTGCTACTTGTATTGGTGGAGCCATTCGTGACCCATTGTCAGGTCGCTCATATGTCTACCAAGCCATGCGTATTTCAGGTGCTGGTGATATTACAGCACCGATTTCGGAAACTCGCGCTGGGAAATTGCCACAACAAGTCATTTCTAAAACAGCTGCTCACGGTTATTCTTCATATGGTAACCAGATTGGGCTTGCAACGACCTACGTTCGTGAGTATTTTCATCCAGGCTTTGTAGCTAAACGCATGGAGCTAGGTGCTGTTGTCGGTGCGGCTCCTAAGGGCAATGTGGTCCGTGAAAAACCGGAAGCTGGTGATGTCATTATCCTCCTTGGAGGTAAGACTGGACGTGATGGTGTCGGTGGTGCGACAGGTTCTTCTAAGGTTCAAACAGTTGAGTCTGTGGAAACTGCTGGAGCTGAAGTTCAAAAAGGAAATGCCATCGAAGAACGCAAGATTCAACGACTTTTCCGTAATGGCGATGTGACTCGTCTTATCAAAAAATCAAATGATTTTGGCGCTGGTGGTGTCTGTGTAGCTATTGGTGAATTAGCAGACGGTCTTGAAATCGACCTTAACAAGGTGCCTCTTAAATACCAAGGCTTGAATGGTACCGAAATTGCCATCTCTGAATCTCAAGAACGGATGGCTGTGGTGGTTCGTCCTGAGGATGTAGATGCCTTCGTTGTAGAATGTAACAAAGAAAATATTGATGCTGTTGTGGTTGCGACAGTAACTGAAAAACCAAATCTAGTCATGCACTGGAATGGTGAAATCATTGTCGACTTAGAGCGTCGTTTCCTTGACACCAATGGTGTGCGTGTGGTCGTTGATGCAAAGGTGGTGGACAAGGATGTCAAACTCCCAGAAGAACGCACAACAAGCACTAACACACTTGAATCAGATACCCTTACGGTTCTGTCTGATTTGAACCATGCGAGTCAAAAAGGATTGCAAACCATCTTTGATTGCTCAGTCGGTCGTTCAACGGTCAATCACCCACTTGGCGGTCGCTACCAACTCACACCGACTGAGGCTTCTGTGCAGAAATTACCAGTTCAACACGGTGTAACTCATACTGCGTCTGTCATGGCTCAAGGATTCAATCCATATGTGGCAGAATGGTCTCCATACCACGGTGCGGCTTATGCAGTTATCGAAGCAACCGCTCGTCTAGTAGCTGCTGGTGCCAACTGGTCCAAGGCTCGTTTCTCTTACCAAGAGTATTTCGAGCGGATGGACAAGCAAGCAGAGCGCTTTGGTCAGCCAGTAGCCGCCCTTCTAGGCTCTATTGAAGCTCAGATTCAGCTTGGCTTGCCATCTATCGGTGGGAAGGACTCTATGTCTGGTACCTTTGAAGAATTGACCGTACCACCAACCTTGGTTGCCTTTGGGGTGACGACGGCAGATAGCCGTAATGTGCTCTCTCCAGAATTTAAAGCTGTTGGGGAAAGTATCTACTACATCCCAGGTCAAGCCCTCTCAGCAGAGATTGATTTTGACTTAATTAAGAAAAACTTTACTCAATTTGAAGCCCTTCAAAAGGCTCACAAAGTAACAGCAGCTTCAGCTGTGAAATACGGTGGTGTGCTTGAAAGCTTGGCTCTTGCTACATTTGGGAACCATATCGGTGCAGAGGTGACCTTGTCTGAACTTGAAACAGCTTTGACAGCTCAATTAGGCGGCTTTGTCTTCACGTCTCCTGAAGAAATCGCTGGAGTGGAGAAAATCGGGCAAACGAGCGTAGACTTTACACTGACTGTCAACGGTGTGAAGCTAGATGGACAGAAACTTGACAGTGCCTTCCAAGGAAAATTGGAAGAAGTTTATCCAACAGAATTTGCCCAAGCGAAAGAATTGGCTGAAGTGCCAGCTGTCGCTACTAATGCAGTCATAAAAGCCAAGGAAACTATTGAAAAACCAGTGGTTTACATCCCAGTATTCCCAGGAACCAACTCAGAATATGACTCAGCAAAAGCCTTTGAAAAAGAAGGTGCAGAGCTCAACTTAGTGCCATTTGTGACCTTGAATGAAGAAGCTATTGTCAAGTCAGTTGAAACTATGGTTGACAATATCGACAAGGCTAACATTCTCTTCTTTGCAGGTGGATTCTCAGCTGCGGATGAGCCAGATGGTTCAGCCAAGTTTATCGTCAACATCCTGCTCAATGAAAAAGTGCGTGCGGCTATTGATAGCTTTATCGCTCGTGGTGGCTTGATTATCGGTATCTGTAATGGATTCCAGGCCTTGGTCAAATCAGGTCTTCTTCCATACGGGAACTTCGAAGATGCCAGCAGTACTAGCCCAACCCTCTTCTACAATGATGCCAACCAACACGTGGCCAAGATGGTGGAAACTCGCATTGCCAATACTAACTCACCATGGTTAGCTGGTGTGCAAGTAGGCGATATCCACGCTATTCCTGTTTCGCACGGGGAAGGGAAATTTGTCGTGACTGCTGAGGAATTTGCAGAGCTCCGTGACAATGGACAAATTTTCAGCCAATACGTTGACTTTGACGGCAAACCAAGTATGGACTCTAAGTACAATCCGAATGGTTCTATCCATGCCATTGAAGGAATTACCAGCAAGAATGGTCAAATTATCGGTAAGATGGGACATTCAGAACGTTATGAGGACGGTCTCTTCCAAAACATTCCAGGAAATAAAGACCAGCACCTGTTTGCATCGGCTGTTAAATACTTTACTGGAAAATAAGACTTGCAGATTTGCTAACAGATAGTATTAGTAATGTAAAAGTCATGTAGATTTAGCTCTTGGTGCTACACAAATAAAAATTAGGTATATAAAATGACATACGAAGTAAAATCTCTTAATGAAGAATGTGGTGTTTTCGGTATCTGGGGACATCCAGATGCTGCTAAATTGACCTATTTTGGTCTCCACAGTCTTCAGCACCGTGGTCAGGAGGGGGCAGGAATCCTCTCCAATGACCAAGGAAAACTAAAGCGCCATCGCGATATGGGGCTTCTATCAGAAGTCTTCAGAAATCCTGCTAATTTGGATAAATTGACAGGAACTGGTGCGATTGGTCACGTGCGTTATGCGACTGCTGGCGAAGCTTCTGTAGATAACATTCAGCCCTTCCTCTTCCGTTTTCACGATATGCAGTTTGGGTTGGCTCATAATGGAAACTTGACCAATGCGGCCTCTCTCAAGAAAGAATTGGAAGATAGAGGAGCGATTTTCAGCGCGACTTCGGACTCGGAAATATTGGCTCATCTCATTCGTCGCAGTCACAATCCGAACTTGATGGGAAAAATCAAGGAAGCGCTCAGTCTTGTCAAAGGTGGTTTTGCCTATATCTTGCTGTTTGAGGACAAGTTGATTGCGGCTCTTGACCCCAATGGTTTCCGTCCACTTTCTATCGGGAAAATGGCCAACGGAGCGGTGGTGGTTTCCTCTGAAACCTGTGCTTTTGAGGTTATTGGTGCTGAATGGATTCGTGATTTGAAGCCAGGTGAGATTGTGATCATTGATGACAAGGGCATCCAGTATGATAGCTATACAGATGATACTCAGTTAGCAATCTGTTCTATGGAGTATATCTATTTTGCTCGCCCTGATTCTAATATCCACGGTGTCAATGTCCATACGGCACGTAAACGTATGGGTGCCCAATTGGCGCGTGAATTCAAGCATGAGGCGGATATCGTGGTCGGTGTGCCCAATTCTTCCCTCAGCGCGGCTATGGGATTTGCGGAAGAATCTGGTTTGCCAAATGAAATGGGTCTTATCAAGAACCAATACACCCAACGTACCTTTATCCAACCGACTCAAGAATTGCGGGAGCAAGGGGTGCGGATGAAACTGTCTGCTGTTTCAGGCGTTGTGAAAGGCAAACGTGTGGTCATGGTGGATGATTCCATTGTTCGTGGGACAACCTCTCGTCGGATCGTTCAGCTCTTGAAAGAAGCGGGTGCGACTGAAGTCCACGTTGCCATAGGTAGTCCAGCGCTAGCTTATCCATGTTTCTACGGGATTGATATCCAGACCCGTCAGGAGCTGATTGCGGCCAATCATACGGTTGAAGAAACTCGCCAAATCATTGGAGCAGACAGTCTGACTTATCTTTCTGTTGAGGGGTTGATTGAGTCGATTGGGATTGAAACGGATGCGCCAAATGGTGGTCTCTGTGTTGCTTATTTTGACGGTGACTACCCGACACCTCTCTATGACTACGAAGAAGACTATCGTAAAAGTTTGAAAGAAAAGACCAGTTTTTACAAGTAGATGACAGATCCTCCATTAAAGAAAAGGAATAAAGAAATGACAAATAAGAATGCTTATGCCCAGTCGGGTGTGGATGTTGAAGCGGGTTATGAAGTTGTTGAACGGATCAAAAAGCACGTGGCTCGTACGGAGCGTGCAGGTGTCATGGGAGCTCTGGGTGGCTTTGGTGGTATGTTTGACCTTTCAAAGACTGGGGTTAAAGAACCCGTCTTGATTTCAGGAACTGATGGTGTCGGAACCAAGCTCATGCTGGCTATCAAGTACGACAAGCACGATACCATCGGTCAGGATTGTGTGGCCATGTGTGTCAATGATATCATCGCTGCAGGTGCGGAGCCCCTCTATTTCCTTGACTACGTAGCAACTGGCAAGAATGAACCAGCTAAGCTAGAACAAGTGGTTGCTGGTGTGGCAGAAGGTTGTGTGCAGGCAGGCGCTGCCCTCATTGGTGGGGAAACGGCTGAAATGCCTGGCATGTACGGCGAAGATGACTATGACTTGGCTGGTTTTGCGGTCGGTGTGGCTGAAAAATCTCAAATCATTGACGGTTCAAAGGTGGCAGAGGGAGATGTTCTTCTCGGACTTGCTTCAAGTGGGATTCATTCCAATGGTTACTCTCTCGTCCGTCGTGTCTTTGCGGATTACACAGGTGAGGAAGTCCTTCCAGAATTGGAAGGCAAGCAACTCAAGGAAGTTCTTCTTGAGCCAACTCGTATCTATGTCAAGGCTGTTTTGCCACTCATCAAGGAAGGCTTGGTCAACGGTATTGCCCACATCACAGGTGGTGGCTTCATTGAGAATGTCCCTCGCATGTTTGCAGCTGACTTGGCTGCTGAGATTGAAGAAGACAAAGTTCCAGTCTTGCCAATCTTCAAAGCTCTTGAAAAATATGGTAAAATCAAACATGAAGAAATGTTTGAAATCTTCAATATGGGTGTGGGACTTATGCTAGCAGTTAGCCCTGAAAATGTAAGTCGTGTCAAGGAATTGTTGGATGAACCAGTCTATGAAATTGGTCGCATCGTCAAGAAAGAAAACGAAAGTGTCATCATCAAATGAAAAAAATAGCGGTTTTTGCCTCTGGTAATGGCTCAAATTTTCAGGTGATTGCCGAAGAATTTCCAGTGGAGTTTGTCTTTTCAGACCATCGTGACGCCTATGTGCTCGAGCGTGCAGACAAGCTCGGCGTTCTGTCCTATGCTTTTGAACTCAAGGAGTTTGAGAGCAAGGCAGACTACGAAGCAGCACTGGTTGAGCTATTAGAAGAGCACCAGATTGACTTGGTTTGTCTAGCAGGTTACATGAAAATCGTTGGGCCAACCTTATTGGCGGCTTATGAAGGACGGATTATCAACATCCATCCAGCCTACCTGCCAGAATTTCCAGGAGCTCATGGGATTGAGGATGCTTGGAATGCTGACGTGAATCAGTCTGGTGTGACCATTCACTGGGTGGATTCGGGTGTGGATACAGGAAAGGTCATCAAACAAGTGCGTGTGCCACGGTTAGCTGATGATACCATTGACAGTTTTGAAGAACGGATTCATGAAGCGGAATATCAGATCTATCCAGAAGTGTTGGAATGTTTGGGAGTAGGGAGAAGATAAGAAGTAAATCAAATTTTGATTGTGCAATCTTGCTAGGAGAAAAAATGATTGAGATAAAATTAGTAGATGAGAGCAGTTTTCAGGCAGTGCTGGATTTGAAAATATCTGAAG
>CAUTXU010000056.1:0-8551 GCA_963542415.1 uncultured Streptococcus sp. | reverse complement strand
AGAAAAGGAAAACTATGTACGAATATTTAAAAGGAATCATTACCAAAATCACTGCTAAATACATTGTTCTTGAAACCAATGGTATCGGTTATATCCTGCATGTGGCCAATCCTTATGCCTATTCAGGTCAGGTTAATCAGGAGGCTCAGATTTATGTGCATCAAGTCGTGCGTGAGGACGCTCATCTGATTTATGGATTTCGCTCAGAAGACGAGAAAAAGCTCTTTCTCAGTCTGATTTCGGTATCTGGGATTGGTCCTGTATCAGCTCTGGCTATTATCGCTGCTGATGACAATGCTGGCTTGGTTCAAGCCATCGAAACCAAGAATATCACCTACTTGACCAAGTTCCCTAAAATTGGCAAGAAAACAGCCCAGCAGATGGTGCTGGACTTGGAAGGCAAGGTAGTAGTTGCAGGAGATGATCTTCCTGCCAAGGTGGCAGTGCAAGCTAGCGCTGAAAACCAAGAATTGGAAGAAGCTATGGAGGCCATGTTGGCTCTGGGCTACAAGGCAACAGAGCTCAAGAAAATCAAGAAATTCTTTGAAGGAACGACAGATACAGCTGAGAACTATATCAAGTCGGCTCTTAAAATGTTGGTTAAATAGGAGCAGAGCATGACAAAACGTTGTTCGTGGGTCAAGATGACCAATCCGCTCTACATCGCCTATCATGATGAGGAGTGGGGCCAGCCCCTCCATGATGATCAAGCATTGTTTGAGTTATTGTGTATGGAAACCTATCAGGCAGGTCTGTCTTGGGAAACGGTACTAAACAAACGCCAAGCTTTCCGAGAAGCCTTTTATGGCTATCAAATTCAAGCGGTCGCAGAGATGACCAACACCGAATTGGAAGCCTTGCTTGATAATCCAGCTATCATTCGAAATAGAGCTAAGATTTTTGCTACACGCGCTAACGCCCAAGCATTTTTACGACTACAGGAAGAATATGGCTCTTTTGATGCCTATCTTTGGTCTTTTGTTGAGGGGAAAACTGTCGTTAATGATGTTCCCGATTACCGCCTATCACCAGCTAAAACCGCTTTGTCTGAGAAATTAGCCAAAGATCTCAAAAAACGAGGCTTCAAGTTCACAGGCCCAGTCGCTGTCTTGTCTTTTCTACAGGCTGCAGGGCTAGTTGATGACCATGAGAACGATTGTGAGTGGAAAAGCAGCAATTAGTGAGTATAGGTAACTAGAATATCTGAGAATATAGAAAAAAGCTGAGAAATTTTTCCCAGCTTTTTATATATACTGTTAGATTTGTTAAAGTGAAGTCAAAAAAGTGATTCCACCTAAAATAACACCAGCTGAATTTGGAATGATTAGTATCCAATCTTTCTTAGGTTCCTTTGTCCATCCATAAATAACCCAGATTAAGCAAGATATAGCAGCTGATAAAGGTTGAAATGGTTGAGCTTTATTTCCCTGTAAATTAGCGATAATTTGAGGTATGTAGGCAATAAATACTATAATTCCAATAAAGGCACCAATAGAACCTACGATTCGATTAATTTTTTGTTTTGTCATATACACCTCCTTCAAAAGGATATCATAGAAATTAGCGAAATGCAATAAATTCAGATACAAATTGTAACGAAAACGAATACAAAAGCACAAAAATAGAGAAACTATTTATTTTTTGTTATAGTCAAAGCGAATGATTTGCTCCTTTGCATCTACATAGGCGTGAACTCCGAAGGGTACAATTGCTCTTGGAGTTGCGTGGCCGACATTTAGATTATAGATAATCGGGATATTGCTGTCAATAATATCCAATAGTGCCTCTTTATAGTCGTCATAGAAAGTTTCATCCATAGGTTTTCCGACCAAGAGTCCACTGATGACCTCGAATATACCAGTGTCCTTTAAAGTCCGCAACATCTTTTTGAAGTCTTCTGGCTCAGGCTTTTCTTCGCTTGTTTCTAGCAAGAGGATTTTTCCTTCCCAGTCTGACAAGTCAGGGAAAAGTTTGTATTTTTGGCAGAGCTCCGTGCTATCTGCGTATCGAGAGTTGTCAAAGATATCGTAGAGGGATTCGAGGCAACCACCGAGGATTTTTCCCTCGAACTGGGCATTTCCTTGCAACAACTCAAAACCGGTATTTGCATGACTGACACGAGGTGTCCCCAGAGCCTTGGGACTGAAGTCAGTCCTTTCATCATACCAAACGTCACTAGGGCGGATTTCTGAGATTCTTCCCGTCTCAATCAATTCTTTAAAGTAGTGGAGGCTATAGGTCAGCACTTCCTTGTCCAATTCACAAATGTCTGCTAGAAAGGATTGACCATAAAAAGTTTTGATTCCTAGTTTATGCAACATGAGATGGTTCATGGTTGTATCCGAGAAGCCAAGAAAAATCTTTTGTTTGATAACCTTTTGGAGTTGGTCATTTTCAAAAAGATAAGGTAGTAAGCGATAGGTATCGTCTCCACCGATGGCGCATAGGATCATGTCGATGCTATCATCAGAAAAGGCATGAATCAAATCCTCTGCACGAGCTTCAGGATGGTCCTTGATAAAGTCTAAGCCTTTTAGCGAATGGGGCAAAAAGATAGGATTGAGTCCCAGGTCCTTGAGACGTTGGACACCCAAGTCCACTTCGTGTTTGACAAAGTCCTCTCCGATAATGCCACTAGACAAACTAACAATACCAATAGTAGAAATCATATCTTATCCTCCTAGAAATAGATTGAGCCTATTTTATCACAAAGGATAAGAGAAAGCTATGTGGGATGTCAGAAGAATGCTTTAAAATCAAGAAAGTAAGTGAAAAAGCAACCGCACCTGCAGTTGCTTTTATCATTCTTCTTAATAACGTGTTGGTCCTGCACTTGCGCTGCGGATGTTCAAGCGTTTCTTGAGATAGAAGCGAAGGGCTAGGAGGGCTGCTCCGATAATAGCCAGCGGCAATGGAGCAAGTACTGGGTTAAGGCTAGCTGGTAGGAAGCTTGTTGCAAAGAAGACAAGTAACCAAAGGAACATAGAAGCTAGGATAACTAGTACAGATTTCCAGAAAGGTGGACGTTGACTGCGGTCCATATCTGGTCCATAGTATTGGTAAACAAAGTAGTACATCAAGTAGAAGGCAAATCCACCAACCAGTCCAACTAATAGGAGAGTGACAAATCCATAGCCGAAAGCTTGATCTGCCGCAAAGAAAGTTGTGAGGGCGCTGACGAGGGCAAAGAGGCTAGTGATGAAAAGAGCTGAGTCCATAATCATGAGTTTTGGATCATCATTTTCTTTTGGATGCTCTTTTTCATATTGTTCCTTGACAGTGAAACTATGAGCCCAATGAGTTGGCGCACCATAGAGGGAACGAGCAGTCGTACCCTTGGCTTGCTCTTCAAGGATTTGAGGAATGACTTCTTCAAAAATAGCCTTGATATCAGCGTCTGTTTTTCCATCTTTGATAAATTGTTGGGTAGCGATGTGGATAAACTCTTGGTTTTTCTTTGTTAATTTTTGTAGATCAATCTGAGACATAGGAACTCCTCTTAGAACCATTTTTTATGGATGAGATAGAGAGTGAGCGAGACACTCATAGCAAAGGCGATAAAGACGATTAACCAGAAAGCATTTGGCTCGCCGTTTAGGGGGATTTCATTATCCTTAAAGTTCATCCCGTAGGCAGAAAAGACCATGGTTGGGATGGACATGACGATGGTCACAAGGGCCAAGGTTTTCATGATGTTGTTCTGGTTGTTGGAAATGATAGAGGCAAAGGTCTCTGTCATAGAATGCAAGACGTTTCCATAAATATCTGCCATCTCGATGGCCTGTTGGGTTTCAATCAGGGTATCTTCAAGCAGGTCTTCGTCCTCAAGGTATTTCTTGATATTGCTGGTTGAGCTGGTCAATTTCTTAATCACGCGCTCATTTGTTTTGAGGGAGGCCTTGAAATAGACGATGGTTTTTTCCAATTCCATGAGCTCAATCAATTCTTCATTACGAGTTGATTGATGCAGTTGACTTTCGATTTGTTCACTCTTACGGTCAATTGAACGAAGGGCTGTTAGGTAAAGCTCTGCATTGCGATAAAGAATCTGAAAGATAAAACGCGAACGCATGAAGGTGTAGAAATTACGCAAACGACGGTTGATAAAGACATCGAGGACTGGTAATGGTTCCAAACACGTAGTGATAATGGTTTCCTCTGTGATGATAATACCAAGCGGGATGGTTACGTAGTAGGTGCGGTTATTTCTTTCCTCTGTGACCGGCACGTCTACGATAATCAGGGTATACTCGTCTTCAATGGTAATACGAGACATTTCTTCCGCATCGAGCGGTGCTCGAAGGTCGGCAATATCGATATCGAAGGCGTTAGCGATTTCGAGTGATTCATTTTGAGTCGGATTGACGAGATTGATCCAAGTACCCGGTTCAAGCGTATCGATCTCTTTAAATTCAGTTGTTGTAGAGAGAAAAACTTGTTTCATATCCCTTATCCTTTCTCATTTTTCAGATTTTTTCACACCGTACTATTATACTACAAAATCGGCCTTTTGGGTAATAGAATCTCACTTTTTTTGGTATAATGGTAAGCAATAATGGACTAGAAAGAACAAAGATGCAAGATAAAATTGTCATTCATGGGGCGCGTGCCCATAATTTAAAAAATATTGATGTGGAGATTCCACGAGACAAGCTGGTTGTAGTGACTGGCTTGTCAGGTTCAGGGAAATCCAGTCTGGCCTTTGATACCCTCTATGCGGAGGGACAACGTCGCTATGTGGAGAGTTTGTCAGCCTACGCTCGCCAGTTCTTGGGCAATATGGAAAAACCAGATGTAGATGCTATTGATGGTCTCAGCCCAGCTATTTCCATCGACCAGAAAACGACTAGCAAAAACCCTCGCTCGACGGTGGGAACCACGACTGAAATCAATGACTATCTGCGTCTCCTCTACGCGCGTGTGGGGACGCCTTACTGTATCAACGGGCATGGAGCTATCAAGGCCTCTTCTGTGGAGCAAATCGTGGATAAGGTTTTGGAGTTACCTGAACGCCAACGTCTGCAAATCTTAGCCCCAGTTATTCGCAAGAAAAAAGGACAGCACAAGAGCGTTATTGAAAAGATTCAGAAAGATGGGTATGTTCGTGTCCGTGTGGATGGGGAAGTCTATGATGTGACCGAAGTGCCAGAGTTGTCTAAGAGTAAGCAACACAATATCGATGTCGTGGTTGACCGTATTGTTATCAAGGAGGGTATCCGTAGTCGTCTCTTTGATTCCATTGAGGCAGCCCTTCGTATCGCAGAAGGTTATGTCATTATCGACACCATGGACGATTCTGAGTTGCTTTTTTCTGAGCATTATGCCTGCCCAGTTTGTGGATTTACTGTTCCAGAGTTAGAGCCTCGTCTCTTCTCTTTTAATGCTCCTTTTGGCTCTTGTAGTGAGTGTGATGGCCTAGGCATCAAGTTGGAGGTGGATACTGATTTGGTAGTGCCAGATGCCAGCAAAACGCTACGTGAGGGAGCCTTGGCACCTTGGAATCCTATCTCATCCAACTACTACCCAAATATGCTGGAACAAGCTATGACAGCCTTTGGAGTGGATATGGACAAGCCTTTTGAGGACTTGTCAGAAGAAGCTAAAAACTTGATTCTATATGGTTCTGATGGCAAGGAATTCCATTTTCACTATGAGAATGAATTTGGTGGCGTGCGTGATATTGACATTCCTTTTGAGGGAGTTGTCAATAATATCAAGCGTCGTTACCATGAGACTAACAGCGATTACACTCGCACCCAGATGCGTCTCTACATGAATGAGCTGACCTGCGGAACCTGTCACGGCTATCGTCTCAATGACCAGGCCTTGTCTGTCCGTGTGGGTGGCGAGCAAGGACCACATATCGGAGAAATCTCAGACCTGTCGATCGCAGACCACTTGGACTTGGTAAGCCAGTTGACCTTGTCTGAAAATGAAGCCATCATTGCTCGTCCCATTCTCAAGGAAATCAAGGATCGTTTGACCTTCCTTAATAACGTGGGTCTTAATTATCTGACTCTGTCACGTTCGGCAGGAACCCTTTCAGGTGGAGAGAGTCAGCGCATTCGCTTGGCGACCCAGATTGGTTCCAACCTATCAGGAGTCCTTTATATCCTAGATGAGCCGTCAATTGGGCTCCACCAGAGGGACAATGATCGTTTGATTGCCAGTCTCAAAAAGATGCGTGATTTGGGCAATACTCTCATCGTAGTGGAACACGACGAAGATACCATGCGTGAGGCGGATTATCTGATTGACGTTGGTCCTGGTGCGGGTGTTTTTGGTGGGGAAATTGTTGCGGCAGGTACGCCTAAACAGGTAGCTCGTAACAGCAAGTCTATCACAGGCCAGTACTTGTCAGGCAAACGTGCCATTCCAGTACCAGAAGAGCGCCGTGCCGGAAATGGTCGTTTTATCGAAGTGACAGGAGCGCGTGAGAACAACCTGCAAAATGTCACAGCTCGCTTCCCACTAGGAAAATTCATCGCAGTGACAGGGGTGTCGGGCTCAGGGAAATCAACCCTAATCAATAGCATTCTCAAAAAAGCTATTGCCCAGAAGCTCAACCGTAATTCAGACAAACCTGGTAAATTTAAGACTATTACAGGGATTGAGCATGTTGAACGTTTGATTGATATTGACCAGAGCCCAATCGGACGGACGCCAAGGTCTAACCCTGCTACCTATACGGGAGTTTTTGACGATATACGGGACCTTTTTGCCCAGACAAACGAAGCCAAGATTCGAGGCTACAAGAAGGGTCGTTTCAGTTTCAACGTCAAGGGAGGTCGCTGTGAAGCCTGCTCAGGTGACGGGATTATCAAGATTGAAATGCACTTCTTGCCAGACGTTTATGTTGCTTGTGAAGTCTGCCACGGGACCCGCTATAACAGTGAAACCCTAGAAGTTCACTACAAGGAAAAGAATATCTCGCAGGTCTTGGACATGACCGTCAACGATGCGGTGGAATTCTTCCAACACATTCCGAAAATTCAGCGTAAACTTCAGACTATCAAGGATGTGGGACTGGGCTATGTGACGCTAGGTCAACCAGCTACTACTCTTTCTGGGGGAGAAGCCCAACGTATGAAGTTAGCTAGCGAACTCCACAAACGCTCGACAGGAAAATCTTTCTACATTCTGGATGAGCCGACGACAGGGCTTCATACAGAGGACATTGCTCGCCTGCTCAAGGTTTTAGCACGCTTTGTTGACGACGGCAATACAGTCCTTGTTATAGAGCACAATCTGGATGTTATCAAGACGGCAGACCATATTATTGACTTGGGACCTGAGGGCGGTGTCGGTGGTGGAACCATCATCGCAACAGGAACTCCAGAAGAAGTAGCGGCCAATGAAGCCAGCTACACAGGACACTATTTGAAAGGAAAGTTACATCATGAATAAACGTGTACAAGCATTTCTCGCTAAAATGCAAGAAAAAGAACTAGATGGCATCATTATCAACAATCTTAAAAACGTCTACTACTTGACTGGTTTTTGGGGTTCGAACGGAACAGTTTTTCTCAGCTGTGACCGTCAGGTCTTGGTGACAGACTCTCGCTATATCATTGCAGCCAAGCAAGAAACCAGTGGTTTTGAGATTGTGGCTGACCGTGATGAATTGGCTGTCATTGCAGGCATTGTTAAGGATATGGGCTTGTCTCGAATCGGTTTTGAAGATGAGATTTCAGTGTCTTATTATCACCGTATGCAGGCAGCTTTTGCAGGTTTGGACTTGCTTCCACAAACTCAGTTTGTTGAAGGTCTTCGAATGATTAAGGATGAAGCGGAGATTGCAGCTATTCGCAAGGCTTGTTCTATCTCAGACCAAGCTTTCCGCGATGCGCTTGACTTTATCAAACCAGGAAAAACTGAAATTGAGATTGCCAACTTCCTTGACTTCCGTATGCGTGAGTTGGGAGCATCTGGCTTGTCTTTTGACACTATTCTAGCTAGTGGGATCAACTCTTCCAAACCCCATGCCCATCCTATGCACAAACCAGTGGAGCTAGGAGAAGCCATTACCATGGACTTCGGTTGCCTTTATGACCACTATGTCAGTGATATGACACGGACTATCTATCTAGGGCATGTTAGCGACGAGCAAGCAGAGATTTACAATACGGTTTTGAAAGCCAACCAAGCTTTGATTGACCAGGCTAAGGCAGGATTAGGTTTCCGTGACTTTGACAAAATCCCTCGTGATATTATCATCGAAGCAGGCTATGGCGACTACTTTACCCACGGTATCGGTCACGGTATTGGACTGGATATTCATGAAGAGCCTTACTTTAGCCAAACTTCTACTGAAACTATTAAGGCAGGTATGACCTTGACAGACGAGCCAGGTATCTATATTGAAGGCAAATACGGCGTTCGTATCGAGGATGATATTCTGATTACAGAGACAGGTTGTGAATTGTTGACCCTAGCTCCCAAAGAGTTGATAGTCATTTAAGAGTCAAACAACTCAAATGATTGACTTTTAAATTTTAAAGGTTTATACTGAAAGACGAAAACGGTAGGTGAGGCTACCATAGGGATACGG
>CAUTXU010000055.1:0-8596 GCA_963542415.1 uncultured Streptococcus sp. | reverse complement strand
CCTTTATGGAAATCGGTCAAGAATTTGGTCGTACCAAACTGGTTGCGACTGGTGAAAATGGTGAGCTGACCCATGATGATAGAGAACGTGCTATGAATAGCTATAATGCTCCTGACAGTGTGAACCAAGTGAACTGGGACTTAATTAATGAGCGTCAAGATAGCATTGAATTTATCCGTCAGATGATTCGATTGAAGACAGAAAGCAGTGCCTTTTCTTACCCAACTTATGATGAGATTTACCATCATGTTTTTGTTCATTCAGCCAACGAACATAGTGGTTGGATTGTCTATGAGATTCAAGGGGAAGAACATTTACTGGTTGTATTTAATGCTAAAGGGCAAGACTTCCAGTTTGAAAATGCTGGGAATCTAGAACTATTGGTGACCAATAGCCATTTAGCTGATAAAGACACGGTTGGTGGCGTTAGCGCCAGCATCTTTAAAGTTTTGTAGAATTTTACAATTTAAATGCATTTACAGTGATTTATCTCTTAAAAACAATAAAATCAGGAAATTCATCTCCTGATTTATTTTTTTACTTAAAATTATTTTTTTTGTTAGCAAAATAACGAACTTTATGATAGTATTGTAAAAAAACAATTCGTTTTCAAAGTGTTTCTGAAAATTTCTTGATTTACAAGTGAATACATCAGTGAATTTGTTGAAGGCTTTCAAAAGAATTTTTAGCAAATTCCGTAATTTACTTGAATCTTCCCTAAAAAGGTAGTATAATAAATCTACAGAAAACGCTTACAAAAGATAGGAGGGTGTATGGATAAGAAAAAAGCTTTAGAAACTTTTATGACAGGTGAGAATTTTCACCTCCAGCATTATCTGGGAGCGCATAGGGAAGAAAAAGATGGTGAGTCTGGCTATACTTTCCGAGTTTGGGCACCCAATGCTCAGGCAGTTCACTTGGTAGGGGATTTCACCAATTGGGTTGAAAATCAAATTCCGATGGAACGGAATGAATTTGGAGTCTGGGAAGTCTTTACCAGTCTTGCTCAAGAAGGCCAAATTTATAAGTACAATATCACACGTGCAAATGGTCATCAGCTTATGAAGATTGATCCCATGGCCGTTCGATATGAGGCTCGCCCTGGTACTGGAGCGATTTTAACAGATATTCCAGAAAAAAAATGGAAGGATGGACTTTGGTTAGCTCGTAGAAAACGCTTGAGCTTTGAAGAGCGTCCTGTCAATATTTACGAGGCTCATGCTGGCTCTTGGAAGAGAAATCCTGATGGCAGCCCCTATAGTTTTGCTCAATTGAAAGATGAACTCATTCCTTACTTGGTTGAGATGAACTATACTCACATTGAGTTTATGCCCTTGATGTCTCACCCACTAGGTTTGAGTTGGGGCTATCAGCTTATGGGTTACTTTGCTCTGGAGCATGCCTATGGTCGTCCTGAAGAGTTTCAAGATTTTGTTGAGGAATGTCACTTAAACAATATTGGGGTTATTGTGGACTGGGTACCTGGTCACTTTACTATCAATGATGATGCCTTGGCCTATTATGATGGAACACCGACTTTTGAATACCAAGACCATAATAAGGCTCATAACTACGGTTGGGGAGCACTCAATTTTGACCTTGGAAAGAATGAAGTCCAGTCTTTCTTGATTTCTAGTATTAAGTTTTGGATTGACTTTTACCATTTGGACGGTATTCGCGTGGATGCGGTTAGCAACATGCTCTATCTTGACTACGATGATGCTCCATGGACGCCTAATAAAGATGGGGGCAATCTCAACTACGAAGGCTATTATTTCTTAAAACGTTTGAATGATGTCATTAAACAAGCTCATCCAGATGTGATGATGATAGCTGAGGAAAGTTCATCAGCTACTCAGATTACTGACACCAAGGATTCAGATAGTCTTGGCTTCGACTACAAATGGAATATGGGCTGGATGAATGATATCCTTCGATTCTACGAAGAAGATCCGATTTATCGTAAGTATGACTTTAACCTAGTGACTTTCAGCTTTATGTATGTCTTCAAGGAGAATTATCTCCTACCATTCTCACACGATGAAGTGGTTCATGGCAAGAAGAGTATGATGCACAAGATGTGGGGAGATCGTTATAATCAATTCGCAGGCTTGCGCAATCTCTACACTTATCAAATTTGTCACCCTGGTAAGAAATTACTCTTCATGGGTAGCGAATACGGCCAATTCCTAGAATGGAAATCTGAAGAACAGTTGGAATGGTCTAATCTAGAAGATCCAATGAATGCTAAGATGAAGTATTTCACTTCTCAGCTAAACCAGTTTTACAAAGACCACCGCTGTCTGTGGGAAATTGATACCAGCTATGATGGTATTGAAATCATCGATGCGGATAATCGAGACCAGAGTGTTCTTTCCTTCATCCGTAAGGGTAAGAAGGACGATATGTTAGTCTGTGTCTTTAATATGGCACCTGTTGAACGAAAAGATTTTACAATCGGACTTCCTGTTGCAGGGATTTACGAAGAAGTCTGGAATACTGAGTTAGAAGAGTGGGGAGGCGTTTGGAAAGAACATAATCAAACTGTGCAAACGCAAGAAGGACTATGGAAAGATTATGAGCAGACCTTGACCTTTACCCTACCGGCTATGGGAGCAAGTGTTTGGAAAATCAAACGTCGCTTGAAACCTACTAAAACTGTCACAAGTAAAAACCAAAAAGGAGTAGAAAATGAAGAATGAAATGTTAGCTTTGATTCTTGCTGGTGGGCAAGGAACTCGTCTCGGTAAACTCACTCAAAGCATCGCAAAACCAGCTGTGCAATTTGGTGGGCGCTACCGTATCATTGACTTTGCTCTCTCAAACTGTGCCAACTCAGGCATTCACAATGTTGGAGTCATCACCCAGTATCAACCACTTGCTCTCAACAACCATATCGGGAATGGTTCAAGTTGGGGTCTAGATGGGATTAATTCTGGTGTCTCTATCCTTCAACCTTATTCTGCAAGTGAAGGAAATCGTTGGTTTGAAGGAACTAGTCACGCTATTTATCAAAATATCGACTACATCGATAGTGTCAATCCTGAGTATGTTTTGATTCTTTCGGGTGACCATATCTATAAGATGGATTATGATGCCATGCTCCAGTCTCATAAGGATAATAATGCCAGCCTGACAGTAGCTGTTCTTGATGTTCCTCTTAAAGAAGCAAGTCGTTTTGGTATCATGAATACCGATGCTAACAATCGTATTGTAGAATTTGAAGAAAAACCAGCTCAACCTAAATCTACAAAGGCTTCTATGGGGATTTACATTTTTGATTGGCAACGTCTCCGCAATATGCTTGTTGCTGCTGAAAAGAGTAATGTCGATATGTCAGACTTTGGTAAAAATGTCATTCCAAATTACCTTGAGTCAGGTGAAAGTGTCTATGCCTATGAATTTAATGGTTACTGGAAAGACGTTGGTACTATTGAGTCGCTTTGGGAAGCGAACATGGAGTACATTTCTCCAGAAAATGCCTTGGATAGCCGTAACCGTCAATGGAAGATTTACTCAAGAAACTTAATTTCACCACCAAACTTCCTTGGGGCAAATGCTCATGTGGAAGATTCCTTGGTTGTAGATGGCTGTTTCGTAGATGGAACTGTTAAACATTCTATCCTCTCAACAGGTGCGCAAGTTCGCGAAGGGGCAGAAGTAGTAGATTCAGTTATCATGAGTGGTGCAATTGTTGGTCAGGGAGCTAAAATCAAACGTGCCATTATTGGTGAAGGTGCAGTTATTTCTGATGGTGTCGAAATTGATGGAACAGAAGAAGTACAAGTTGTAGGATATAATGAAGTAGTGGGGGTAGCAACAGATGAAGATTGATAAATATTCTGCCATTTTAGGAAACACAGTTGGTTTTCATGATATGTCAACATTGACAGACCACCGTCCAGTAGCTAGTTTGCCATTTGGTGGTAAATATCGTTTGATTGACTTCCCGCTCTCAAGTCTTGCCAATGCTGGTGTTCGCAGTGTTTTTGGTATTTTTCAGCAGGATAATATTAGTTCTGTTTTTGACCATATCCGTTCAGGGCGTGAGTGGGGCTTGTCCACTCTTCTTAGTCACTATTATCTAGGAATTTATAATACACGCGTTGAGAGTAGCACAGTAGGAAAAGAATATTACCAACAGCTGCTCACCTATTTAAAACGCTCTGGGTCAAACCAAACAGTATCACTCAACTGTGATGTTTTGATTAATATTGATTTGAACCAAGTGTTCCACCTTCATAACACAACGAAGGGGCCTATTACAGTTGTTTATAAGAAACTTCCTAAGAAAGATATTTCAGAAGTAAATGCAATCTTGGAAGTGGATGAAACAGACCATGTTCGTTCTCATAAACTATTTGATAGTAAATCAACAGATGAAGTTTATAATATGTCCACGGATATCTTTGTCGTCGATACACCTTGGTTGATTGAACGCTTAGAAGAAGAAGCTAAGAAAGAACATCCAGAGAAGTTGCGCTATGTTTTACGGGATTTGGCTGCAAAAGAAGGGGCTTTTGCCTACGAGTACACAGGTTATCTGGCAAATATTCATTCTGTAGAGTCTTATTACCAAGCTAACAAAGATATGCTTGAATCACAAAAATTCTACTCTCTCTTCTCTCCAAACCAAAAGATTTATACAAAGGTCAAAAACGAAGAGCCAACTTACTATGCCAATACATCTAAGGTAAGCACTTCTCAGTTTGCTTCTGGTAGTATCATTGAAGGTCAAGTGGCTAATTCTGTTCTATCACGTAATATTCATGTCCATAAGGATAGCTTGGTTAAAGATAGCATCTTATTCCCTCGTGTTGTTATTGGAGAAGGAGCTCAGGTAGAATATGCTATCTTGGACAAGGGTGTTGAAGTTGCGGATGGAGTTGTGATCCGTGGAACTGCAGAACATCCAGTCGTCGTTAAGAAAGGTAGCAAAGTAACAGAGGATATTCATTCATGAAAATTTTATTTGTAGCAGCTGAGGGTGCACCCTTTTCAAAAACAGGTGGTTTGGGAGACGTCATTGGCGCTCTTCCCAAATCACTGGTAAAAGCTGGGCACGAAGTTGCAGTGATTTTACCCTACTATGACATGGTAGAGGCTAAATTTGGAAATCAGATTGAAGATGTTCTTCATTTTGAGGTGAGTGTTGGTTGGCGCAGACAGTACTGTGGGATTAAGAAAACAGTCTTAAATGGTGTGACCTTCTACTTTATTGACAACCAATATTATTTCTTCCGTGGTCATGTTTACGGTGATTTTGATGACGGAGAACGCTTTGCCTTTTTCCAACTGGCTGCCATTGAGGCTATGGAAAGGATTGACTTTATTCCTGATCTTCTCCATGTTCATGACTACCATACAGCTATGATTCCTTTCTTGTTAAAGGAAAAATACCGTTGGATTCAAGCCTATGAGGGCATTAAAACTGTTTTAACCATTCATAATTTAGAATTCCAAGGACAATTTTCAGAAGGAATGTTATGGGATTTGTTTGGAGTTGGCTTTGAGCGTTATGCTGATGGTACCCTTCGCTGGAACAACTGTCTGAACTGGATGAAGGCAGGTATTCTCTATGCGGACCGTGTTTCAACAGTTTCGCCTAGCTATGCTCATGAAATTATGACCAGTCAGTTCGGATGTAACTTGGATCAGATTCTTCGAATGGAGTCTGG
Source organism: uncultured Streptococcus sp. (assembly GCA_963542415.1). Lineage (GTDB taxonomy): Bacteria > Bacillota > Bacilli > Lactobacillales > Streptococcaceae > Streptococcus. The sequence continues at coordinate 2,918 of CAUTXU010000055.1, read as the reverse complement.
TAAAGTTTCTGGTATCGTGAATGGGATTGATGCTGACCTGTATAATCCTCAGACGGATGCCCTTTTAGACTATCATTTTAATCAGGAAGATTTGTCTGGGAAGGCCCAAAACAAGGCAAAATTGCAAGAAAGAGTTGGCTTGCCAGTTAGAGCTGACGTTCCACTGGTGGGAATTGTTTCTCGTTTGACACGTCAAAAAGGTTTTGATGTGGTGGTGGAAAGTCTGCACCATATCTTGCAAGAAGATGTTCAGATTGTTCTTTTGGGAACTGGCGATCCAGCCTTTGAAGGAGCTTTCTCATGGTTTGCTCAGATTTACCCAGACAAGCTATCAGCAAATATCACTTTTGATGTCAAACTAGCTCAAGAAATCTACGCTGCTTGTGACCTCTTCCTCATGCCGAGTCGTTTTGAACCGTGTGGCTTGTCTCAAATGATGGCTATGCGTTACGGAACCTTGCCATTGGTCCATGAAGTTGGTGGCTTGCGAGATACCGTTCGCGCTTTCAATCCAATCGAAGGAAGCGGTACTGGTTTTAGCTTTGACAATCTATCTCCTTATTGGTTAAATTGGACTTTCCAAACAGCATTGGACTTGTATAGAAACCATCCTGACGTTTGGAGAAATCTACAAAAACAAGCTATGGAGTGTGATTTCTCATGGGATACAGCCTGCAAGTCATACCTTGACTTGTACCATAGTTTAGTTAATTAATAGATAAAATCGTATGATGACTTCATACGATTTTTGGGCTGTTTAGAGAGGAGAACTGATGTCTCAAGTAAAAGGCTTGTGTGTCATGGATGTTGATGGAACCTTAATCCTAGAAGAAGTGATTGATTTGTTGGGAAGAGAGGCAGGTCGTGAGGCGGAAATTTCACAGATTACAAGTCGGGCAATGCGAGGAGAGTTAGACTTTGAAAGCAGTTTAAGAAAAAGAGTTTCCTTGTTGGAAGGTCTTCCTATTTCGGTTTTTGATAAAGTCTTCAACACTATTCATCTAACGCCAAATGCCCAGAAATTTATCTCTATTCTCCAAAAGAACGACATCCTAGTTGGTCTGGTGTCTGGTGGATTTTCACCAATAGTTGCGAGATTAGCAAAATCCCTCGACATTGCCTATTTCTCTGCCAACCAACTTGAAGTTAAAGACGATCATCTAACAGGAAAATTAGTTGGACAAATTATCAGTCCAGAGGTTAAAAAAGAGACTCTAGAACAATGGAGAAAGGAACTGCAACTTCCTAGAGAAAGAACGATTGCAATCGGTGATGGGGCTAATGATTTATTAATGTTGAAGTCTGCGGGGCTAGGAATCGCCTTTTGTGCCAAAGAAGTGCTGAAAAAAGAAATACCAAATCATGTTGATAAGAGGGATTTTTTAGAAGTGCTTTCTTTGATTGACTTTTTAGAATGAGGGAAAACATGAAGATTGTAATTGCACCAGATTCATTTAAGGAAAGCTTGAGCTCTGAAGAGGTGGCTGAAGCTATTAAAAGAGGCTTCCAACAATCGATATCAGATGTAGACTGTCTCCTCTGCCCTGTTGGTGATGGAGGAGAAGGCACTGTAGATGCTATCCGACATTCTCTTGACCTAGAAGAAAAATGGATCCAAGTGACAGGACCTTTTGGCCAAAAAGCAGACATGCGCTATTTTCAAAAAGGACAACTGGCACTATTCGAAGTTGCTGATTTGGTTGGCCTTGGAAAGATTCCGTTAGAGGAACGAAATCCACTTCAAATCCAAACTTGTGGTATTGGAGAGTTGATTCGTCATCTCATTGCTAAAGGGATGAAAGATATCTATATCGGTGTTGGTGGCACGGCCAGTAATGACGGAGGAATTGGGATTGCTGCTGGTTTAGGTTATCGATTTTATGATAGGGATGGAAATGTCTTGCCTGCATGCGGTCAATCCTTACTAAAATTAGCTTCTGTTTCAACAGAAAATCGCTATGAAATTCCTGAAGATGTTCAAATTCGTATTTTAGCAGATGTCGCGAGTCCCTTATGTGGTCATCAAGGTGCGACCTACATTTTTGGCAAACAAAAAGGCCTACATCCTGCTCTGTTTCCAGTCGTAGATCAGGCAATCCAAGATTTTTATGAAAAAATCTCACCTGCAACATTGGAAATTAAAGGAGCAGGAGCTGGTGGAGGCATTGCTGGCGGTTTGTGTGCCTTTACTCAGGCAAATATCGTGTCGGGAATTGATACCTGCTTGAACCTAATCAACTTTGATAAGAAAGTTTCAGATGCTGATTTGGTTATTATTGGAGAAGGAAGGCTAGATCGTCAAAGCTTTGCTGGGAAAGCGCCTATTGGTGTTGCAAAAAGAACCCCCGTCGGAGTTCCTGTTATTGCTATTTGCGGTAGTCTTGCTGAAGATTTACCTTCCTTACCATTTAAAAATATCCAAGCTGCCTTTTCTATTTTGGAGAAAAGTGAAGCTCTAGAAGATAGTTTGAAAAATGCCAGTCTCTATCTGGAGCACACGGCTGCCAATATTGGGCGCTTATTAAATATGCGCAAGATTTAGCCAAACCATTTCTTCCAGATGGATGTTTTGGCTGGTTCTTCCTTTTTAACTTCCCAAAGTTTTGCAAAAGCAAGTCGAAGGTCCTTTTCTTCTACTTGTACTGGTGCATTGCTATGGATAATCAGGCCGAAAGGAGAAGAAGTATGCTCTTCAGATACTATTGTGGCTTGGCTATTAGTTTCTTTTGCTTCTTTTAAGTAGAAAACTTGCTTGTCAAATTCGATAGTTGGGGAAATCTTAACAAATAGAGGCTCAGCCTTTTCTTGAAGTTTTTCTAAGATAGATAAAAATCCTTTTTCTAGCTGAGGGCTATTTGCCGTATCAATATCTGCATATCCAAGAACTCTTTCCTCAAAAGTACCAAGATAGCGTCTTT
>CAUTXU010000054.1:0-8772 GCA_963542415.1 uncultured Streptococcus sp. | reverse complement strand
CTTCTCCCATATCCTTAGCAAATTCGATACGGCGCTCACGAATAGGACCAAGTTCCCGTTCTAATATTTCAAGTAGATAACGTTTCGTCTTCACATCACCAAGACCACCACGTTGATAATGTTCTTTCATATCCGCAATTTCTTGAGCATCTTCTGGACGACCAAACACATCTAGATAATGGAAAACCATATTTCCTTCAATCTTACCTGGATCCTCAACCCGAATATGATCTGGATCAGTATACATGCTCATGACTTTTTTACGCAACGTATCCGCATCATCTGCTAGATAAATACCATTATTAAGGGATTTAGACATTTTAGCATTTCCATCTAAACCAGGCAAACGTCCTGCTCTCTCATTTTCTGGATAAATACCTTCTGGTTCCACTAAGACATCACAGTTATATGCGTTATTAAAAGAACGAACAATCTCGCGAGTCTGCTCAATCATTGGTTTCTGATCTGTTCCAACAGGAACATAATTGGCCTTAAAGGCTGTGATATCAGCTGCTTGCGCAATCGGATAAACCAAAAATCCTGTCGGAATACTTTCTCCAAATCCTTTTTGAGCAATCTCTGTTTTTACTGTCGGATTCCGTTCTAAACGAGCTAGTGAAACCAAATTCATATAGTACATAGATAGTTCAGCCAATTCTGGAATCTGGCTTTGAATAAAGATAGTTGATTTACTTGGATCTAATCCAACTGCTAGGTAATCTAAGGCAACATTCCCAATCGATTCTACAATCGTTTGAGGGTCTTTGGCGTGATCTGTCAATGCTTGTTGGTCCGCCAAAAAAACAAACATCTCATACTTGTCTTCTTCCTGCAGTAATACTCTATTTTTAAGACTCCCAACATAATGTCCAATGTGCAGTTTTCCTGTTGGGCGATCTCCTGTTAAAATAATGGGTTTCGTCATTTTTTTCTCCTTCGAAATGGTCTCTTCAATTATAGCATTTTTTTGTTAAAATAACAGAAAATTATTTAAATCAAAGAACTAACTCATTGTAAATAAACCTGTAAACTTAATTGACATAAAATTGACAAACAAAAATTTGAATATTTCTCTCTTTTCTAGTAGAATAAATATATTACATATTATAGGAGAAAAACATTGCTTACAGTATCTGATGTTTCACTACGTTTTAGTGATCGCAAACTTTTTGATGATGTCAATATCAAATTTACAGAAGGAAATACTTATGGATTAATCGGTGCTAATGGTGCCGGAAAATCAACCTTTTTAAAAATTTTAGCTGGAGATATCGAACCTACTACTGGTCACATCTCTCTTGGTCCAGATGAACGTCTCTCTGTTCTTCGTCAAAATCACTTTGACTATGAAGATGAACGTGCAATTGATGTCGTTATCATGGGAAATGAAAAACTTTATAGCATCATGAAAGAGAAAGATGCCATCTACATGAAGGAAGATTTCTCAGATGAGGATGGAGTGCGTGCTGCCGAACTCGAAGGAGAGTTTGCCGAGCTTGGAGGTTGGGAAGCAGAGAGTGAAGCCTCTCAACTACTTCAAAACCTAAACATTCCAGAAGAATTGCACTATCAAAACATGAGCGAATTGGCCAACGGTGAGAAAGTAAAAGTTCTCCTCGCCAAAGCACTTTTTGGTAAACCTGATGTTCTTCTCTTGGACGAGCCTACCAACGGTTTGGACATCCAATCTATTACTTGGTTAGAAGACTTCTTGATTGACTTTGATAACACAGTTATCGTAGTATCCCACGACCGTCACTTCTTAAACAAAGTATGTACTCACATGGCCGACCTTGACTTTGGAAAAATCAAACTCTATGTCGGAAACTATGACTTCTGGAAGGAATCTTCTGAGCTTGCTGCTAAATTGCTAGCAGACCGTAATGCCAAGGCAGAAGAAAAAATTAAGCAATTGCAAGAATTCGTTGCTCGCTTCTCTGCCAACGCTTCTAAGTCAAGACAAGCAACGTCTCGTAAAAAAATGCTTGACAAGATTGAATTAGAAGAGATTGTTCCTTCTAGTCGTAAATACCCATTTATCAACTTTAAAGCAGAACGTGAGATTGGTAATGATCTCTTGACAGTAGAAAATCTAACTGTAAAGATTGATGGTGAGACTATTTTAGATAATATCAGCTTTATCTTGCGTCCAGGTGATAAGACAGCGCTTATTGGACAAAATGACATCCAAACGACTGCATTAATTCGTGCAATCATGGGAGACATTGACTATGAAGGAACTGTCAAGTGGGGAGTTACTACTAGCCGTTCTTACTTGCCAAAAGACAACTCGGCTGATTTTGCAGGAGGAGAGTCAATCCTTGACTGGTTGCGTCAATTTGCAAGTAAAGAAGAAGATGACAATACCTTCCTACGTGGTTTCCTTGGTCGTATGCTCTTTTCTGGAGATGAGGTTAACAAACCTGTAAACGTCTTGTCAGGGGGAGAAAAAGTACGTGTCATGCTTTCAAAACTCATGCTCTTGAAATCAAATGTCCTTGTACTTGATGATCCAACAAATCACTTGGACTTGGAATCTATCTCAAGCTTGAATGATGGATTGAAAAACTTTAAAGAATCAATCATCTTTGCCAGCCATGACCACGAGTTTATTCAAACTCTAGCTAACCATATCATTGTCTTGTCTAAAAATGGCGTCATTGATCGTATCGATGAAACCTATGATGAATTCCTAGAAAATGCAGAAGTACAAGCAAAAGTTAAAGAACTTTGGAAAGACTAAATAAAACTTCAAAACTCAGTTGGGTTAACCAGCTGAGTTTTCTAACATTTTATGAGGTAACATGAAATTATTTTTTAAAACATATTGGACCTATTTTGTTTCTTTCATCATTCCCATAATCATTATGATAGGAGTATATCTATCTCAAGGTATCTACTGGAATAGCGACAACTCTCCACTATTAGGAGATGGCTTTCATCAATACGTTATTTTTGATGTAGCTTTACGAAATATCCTACATGGAAATGGTAGTCTGTTTTACACCTTTACAAGTGGCCTCGGATTAAATTTCTATGCCCTATCTAGTTATTACTTGGGAAGTTTCCTTTCACCTCTAGTTTACTTTTTTGATCTAACGAATATGCCAGATGCTGTCTATCTGACAACTCTCTTAAAATTTGGATTGATTGGTCTGTCAACTTATTTTAGTTTAAATAAATTATTTCAATCGATTCCTAAGCCTTTAAAACTAGCTTTATCTACTTCCTATGCTCTGATGAGTTTCACTGTCAGTCAATTAGAGATAAAAACCTGGCTAGATGTTTTTATCTTGATTCCTTTAATTATAACTGGTTTACACCTACTTATCACTGAAAAGAAATTCCTATTGTACTTTACAAGTCTGTCAATCTTATTTATTCAAAATTATTATTTTGGCTATATGACAGCATTGTTTCTTATTTTCTGGTATCTCTGTCAAATTTCTTGGGACTTTAAAACTCGAAAATCATCTTTTCTTGATTTTGTTGTTACCTCCTTTTTAGCAGGAATGGCTAGTTTGATTATGACTCTTCCTACACTGTTTGATTTACAAACTCATGGTGAGAAGTTGACTACCATCACAAAATTAAAGACAGATAGTAGCTGGTATCTGGATATTTTCGCAAAACAATTCATTGGATCTTTTGATACAACTAAGTATGGATCTATACCAATGATTTTTGTTGGATTGCTTCCTTTTATTTTGACCATTCTATTTTTCACAATAAAATCCATAAAATTTCACGTGAAACTTACTTATGCAATTTTCTTTATTTTTTTAATAACAAGCTTTTACATAGAGGCACTTGATTTATTTTGGCAAGGGATGCATACTCCAAATATGTTTTTACATCGCTATGCTTGGATTTTTTCTACTCTGTTAATTTATACTGCAGCAGAAGTCTTAAATCGTCTGAAAGAACTGAAGCTCTGGAATCTATTTGTCTCACTTTTTCTTGTACTAACAGGATTTTTGGCTACTGTCTATTTTAAATCACACTATTCTTTTCTAACAGATTTGAATATCCTACTCACTCTTGAATTTCTACTAGTTTATGCTCTTTTACTTCTTGCAGTCATTAGAAAATTTATCTCTGTAAATCTATTTGCAATTCTTTTGTCTTTATTTATAACAGCTGAGATAAGCTTAAATGCATCATCTCAAATGGAAGGAATAGCTAAAGAATGGGCCTTTGCTTCTCGTAGCGCCTATAATAGAGATATCACCGCTATGGAATCCATTCTAAACCAAATTGACAATCCATTTACACGTACTGAAAAACTGCAAATTCAGACTGGAAATGACAGTATGAAATTTAACTACAATGGAATCTCTCAATTTTCGTCTGTACGAAATCGTTCAGCTAGCACTAGTTTGGATAAACTGGGATTCAAATCCTCTGGAACCAACCTCAATCTCCGTTATGCAAATAACAGTCTTTTAGCAGACAGTTTATTTGGAATCCAGTACAATATTTCTGAAACTTCACTTGATAAGTATGGCTTTCAAGAGATTTATCAAAAGGATCATTTAACCTTATATAAAAATCAACTCTCTTTACCCATTGCCTTTGCCACTCAATCTATTTACACAGATGTAAACTTTAACAATCACACTCTAGATAATCAGGCTTTATTTATAAACCAGCTTGCTAATCTCAACTTAGATTACTTCTCCCAAATAGCATATGATAAAACAGATAATTCTGAAGGTTTAACGAGCATCACAGGTTCTGCGAATGAAGATGCAAAGATTGATTATCAAATTGAGGTTCCTCAAAATAGTCAAGTCTATCTCTCTTTTTCAAATCTTCATTTTACTAATGATAAACAAAAGAAAGTTGACATACTTGTCAATGGAGAAAAGAAGACTTTTACAACTGACAATGCATTTAATTTCTTTAATTTAGGTTATACTGAAGAACAAAAAACTTTCAATATCAGTGTTAGTTTCCCTGGAAATTCTCAGGTGTCATTTGAATCTCCAACCTTCTATCGTTTAGATACTCAGGCTCTTACTGAGGCAATCCAAAAGATTAAAGAACAACCTGTAGAAGTATCCACCTCTAAAAATAAAGTCTTTGCTACATATGAAGTAAAACAAGATACCTCTATTTTCTTCACTATTCCTTATGACAAAGGTTGGTCTGCATACCAAGATGGGAAAAAACTTGAAATCAAGCAGGCTCAGACTGGTTTTATGAAAGTTGATGTTCCAAAGGGAAAAGGCACCATTACACTTTCCTTTATCCCCAATGGTTTTGTTATTGGAGCAGCCTGCTCAGTAACTGCCCTTCTTCTTTTTGGGATCTATAATCACAGACGAAATTTATCTAAGACAGAAAAAGATTGACCAATTCTTTGGTCAATCTTTTTAATCTTCTTCCATTTTCTTAGGTTGATAAGCTAGCATACCTAAAGCAGTAAAGAAAGCTAGTGTTATAATAAGGAAAATCACTTGGTGATGAATATTTCCTGTCATAGAGATTGTTTGTCGTAAACCTGATACAGAGTAACTCATTGGTAACCAAGGATTGACACCTTTAAAGAAATCATTTGTCAAAGCAAGAGGATAGGTCCCTGCACTTGATGCTAACTGTAATAAAAGTAAAATAAGAGAGAAGAAAGCTCCAATACGGCTATTCCAAGTTGTTAAAGCTGTCACCATAGACATGAAAGCTAAACTTGTGATTATAATTAGAATCAAGGTCCTCATCTCATGGTTCGCAGTCAATCCAATAAGACGGACACCTCCATAAACTAAAACACCTGCTAAGACAGCGATAATCCCATTTATTTCAGAACGAGACTTCAACCAAGCCCAACGACTCTCTGGATGACGTCCAGAAGGCAACTTAGCAAAAATCATATTGGTAGATATAGCAGCAACAAAAAGAGCAACTGATATCATATAAGGAGCCATAGCAATCCCATTTACAGGAACTTGGTCATTATCTGTTTTTGAGAGAACTAGAGGTTCAGATAATGTTTCTGCATTTTTAGATTCTGTTGATGCTGATTTGAGCTGATTATTCGCATTGCCTAGTCCTTGTCCTAATGAATCAACTCCTGTCTGTAAATCTTCAAGACCAGAGGTTAAGCTTGTTCCACCTTCTGCTAGTTTTCCAGTACCATCTGCAATCTTCATAGCACCACTTCCTAGTTGAGATGCTGCAGAAAGTAACTGTGTTGATTTATCTGTTAATTGACCAGAGCCAAATTGTAATTTAGTAAGACCTGCTATTAGCTCTGGACTCTTATTATTCAATTGAGCAGAACCAGATGACAAACTTTCTATACCTGATACTAATTCTGGAGCTTTTCCAGCTAACGCATCTACTCCAGCTGTCAAGGTTGATGTATTTTCTGTCAACTTACTTGATCCAGAAACTAATTGATCTAGACTAGTTGTTAAACTTGTATTCTTTTCACTTAGTTGATTAGCACCAATAGAAATAGTATCCAGTCCCTTAGTATAGTTTACAACTCCTTTTTCAATTGACTGACTTCCAGGAACTAACTGATTATTTACAGAAGTTTGTAATTTTGTAAATCCATTTGACAAGGTTGTCAAGGAGCTAGATGCTGCAGGTAAGAGTTGATTTGCTTTCGTCTGCACATCAGATAGATTAGATACTTGTTGTTCTGAATTCTTTATACTTTCTTTCAATCCTCCTACTGTAGTTAAAATTGTTTTTGCTGACTCAATAGTAGAATTAGAATTTTTAGAAATAGCTTCTGTCAGTTCTTTCTTTTGTTCCTCTGTAAGAGATTGATAAGTAGCTGTTGATTGAAGGTTAGTAAGAGTTTTCTCTTGTTCTGTCTGACTTTTGGTCACAATATCCTGTGCAAGAGTTGTTAGATTTGGCAAAGCTTCTGACAATGCACTTTTCAGTTGAGTATTATCTGATATTGTAAGAGCTTGTAGTGTTTTATTTAGTTCTCCTAGACTAGTTGCTAATTGAGTTATTTGTTCATTCTGTTGAGATGAGGAATTCAGTTGATTTGAAATTTCTTTAATACCAGTATTTAATTGCTCCATTCCATCTCTTAGTGTATCTGATTGATTGGATAATTGACTTGTTCCGTTAGAAAGTTCTTTCACACTACTTGTATAAGCATTTACACCAACTGAAAATTGATTGAGACCTGTATCCAGTTGTGAAACGCCACCTGTATAGGACTTTATACCTGTATTTAGCTGATTTACACCTGTCACCAACTCAGGAGTTTTTGAAGCTAATTGACCAAGTCCAGTGTCAACTTGTGAGACAGCATTTGTATAACTTTGTAAACCACTATTAAAAGATCCTAAACCAATATGTAATTGCTCTATAGCAGACACATAGCTAGATAAGCCTTTTGTAAATTGATCCGCTCCATTTGAAAAAGTTACAGTTGAATTAGCTAGAGTATTAAGATTTGTCGTCAACGTTTGACTTCCCGTCACCAACTGATTCGCTCCATTAGCCAATTGTTCACTTCCATCAGATGCCTTGTTTATCCCAGACTTCAGATCATTCATTTTTTTAAATAAAGCCTTAGTGTATGTTTCCGTAACATTAGTAGAGACGGTTTGTTTTAATTGTGTCATTGCAGAATCACTCATCTTACTTGCAATAAAGCTATGCCCACTTGACGTCTGATAATCAATCTGCATCTGTTCAGGATGATTTGTTAGGATAGAAGTAGCTTTTTCAGATAAGTCACTTGGTAAAGTCACTACCATATAGTAGTCACCATCTTCTAGCCCTTTTTCCCCTTCCTCTTCATTAACAAAGTGAAAATCTAAAGCCTTATTTTCTTTTAAATTAGACACCATGTCTTCACCTATTGTCATTGTCTGTCCATTATAAGAAGCTTCCTTATCTTTATTGACAACTGCCACAGGTAACTCCGATACTTGACCATATGGATCCCACATGGACGATAAAAATATAATGTTGTATAAAGCTGGAATGAGAGAAATCCCTATCATTACAATGATAAAGGTCGGTTTTTTAAATATTGCTTTCCATTCTTTAAACATATTTCCTCCTTTTTAAACATATTGTCTAAAATTTTGATATAATAGATTATACATAAAAAAATTCAAAATACAAGGTAAAAAATATTTTTTTAGACATATAGTCTATTTTTGTGTACAAGGAGGAATTATGAAAGAAAGTAACAAACGTTTAAAAACAAAACGAATTATCGAAAATGCCATGGTTCAATTATTGATGGACCAACCCTTTGATCAAATTTCTACTGTCAAGTTAGCAGAAAAAGCCGGAATTAGTCGTTCCAGCTTTTACACTCACTACAAGGATAAGTATGATATGATTGAACTCTACCAAAGTAAGCTATTCCATACCTTTGAGTATATTTTCCAAAAACATGCTCATCACAAAAGAGATGCTATTTTAGAAGTATTTGAATATTTAGAGTCTGAGCCACTCTTGGCTGCACTCTTATCTGAAAATGGGACAAAAGAAATCCAAAATTTCTTGAGAAATAAGCTTCACATCATGCTTAGCACCGACCTTCAGAAACGCTTTATGAAATTACAACTCACTCCAATAGAATTAGAATACAGCAGTATTTATCTAACAAATGCCCTATTTGGTGTTTGCCAGACTTGGATTGCTCACGGAAAAAAAGAAAGTCCGCAAGAAATGACAGACTTCCTTATGAAAATGTTAGGTGATGTCAGATAAAAAAAGAACACCAATGGTGTTCTTTTTATCTGACTCCGCCAGTAGGACTCGAACCTACGACATCATGAT
>CAUTXU010000053.1:0-8924 GCA_963542415.1 uncultured Streptococcus sp. | reverse complement strand
TAAAATTGCCATGTGTAAAATTGCCATGTGTAAAATTGCCATGTGTAAAATTGCCCTCTAATAAATACTAACTATACAACAAGCACTAACTATACAATAATCTAAGCCTTACGGCACTAACTTAGTAATAACCACTAACTTTACAACAAACTACTACTAATCTAAATAAAAGAAAAGGATAACTGAGTTATCCACAGGAGAAAAACAATGATTGACAAAGACCAAATTATCAAAGCGCAACAGGAAAAAATTGAACGCATTGAACAGCTACAAGAGAGGCTACATAAATTATCCATGCTTGGGTTGCTGACTGTAAAACTTTTAGGGCTACCTAATGAGTTAGAAAAGCCATTGAAAGTAATCCACGACATCTCACATGTCATCAAAGACGTATTAAATGGCATGGATCCAGAACGAGCGATTAAAGAGAATTTGACAGAAGTAGACGAGGAGGAAGAATAATGTTTGAACCGCCATTAATCAACCAGCTTTTAGGAACTGGCGCAGTGATTTTGGGATTTATTAGCGCAGGAATCCTAGTTCATCAGTTGGAGAAACAGGAAGAGGAAGAAAGACGTTTGCAAGAAGAGCGTGATACGAAGATTGTCCAAGCATTTAACGAAGCCGTTGAAATCGGTCGTGAGATTGAAAGAGAACAAATCAGAAAAAACATCCGCAGAGAGTTCAAAGGTTTTACGTTTGATAACGAACGCCCTGAAGGTTTGAAGCCTGAGCCGTTAGCTTTGCCGGAGCCTAAGAAAGTGATTATGAAAGTGCTACGTTGAGGATCAGATAATGACTAGAATTGAACTTGAAAACCGTGTATGGCTTTTGGCCAATCATGAAGAAAAAAACGAATTACTGGATCTTGGACTAACATCCAAGGCCAGATATGTGAAGCGAGTGCTGGAACTTGGAAAGGTGTATGCTCATGTTTGATTATGACAGAGATAGAATGCAACCGCCTGAGGAACGAGAAGAACTTGACCCAAGCGAGTATGTGGATATCGGATGCGGTCGACGTCGATATGTAGGGGATGAGATATGATTCAGGAGCTACACGAAGAAATCGACAACTGGCGAGCTGAGTATATGCATCTTGGCCGAGAACTCGGAGAAATCATCAATGACCAACAGGATATTATTTTAAAATTACAAAACGAAAATAGACGCATAAAGCGTGAAAATTGGAATCTTAAGAAGACGAAAAAGAGGAAAATTATATGCCACAATTGATTGATTTGTCAGGTAGGAGATTTGGTAGATTAACAGTTATAAAGCGTGCAGAATCAAATCGTAAAGAAGTTTATTGGGTGTGTCAATGCGATTGCGGAAACATAAAAACAGTACGCGGAAGCCTGTTGACTACTAAAAACAAGAAAAGGAGAGTTCGGAGTTGTACTTGCTTACTGAAAGAGCGAGCATCGGCTAGGCAGGGGATTTTGACTGAAAAAGCAACAGAGGCAAACAAACCATTTCTTGAATTTGAAAAAGGAACGAATATTCGAATAATTTCCTCAAAAAAATTACCTAAAAATAATAAAAGCGGAGTAAAAGGGGTTTGTTTCGACAGTTCTAGAGGCCAATGGATTGCGTCTTTAAAGCTCAAAAGAAAAGTTGTTTTTCGTGAGAGATTTAGAAAATTCGATGATGCAGTCAAAGCTCGTAAAAAAGCAGAAGAAAAATATTTCAAACCAATCATTGAGAACGCAAAAAACACGGGATTGTTTTAACAAAAGGAGAAGAAAATGAGTTACGAACAAATATCAGAAACAACATACTATCAAAACATGAGCTATTGGAATCAAGTTGCACAAAATTATAGAGCGTTAGGCGGTCTAGGAATTTGCGACGATGAAACAGGCGAAGAGCTTTATACAGTATAAGGAGAAAAACAAAATGACAAACGAACTAACACAGAAGCAAGTTACATCAAATGTTGCAACACGAATCGAAGCAATGAAGGGCGAAGGACTCCTAATCGCACCGAATTATAGTGTTAGCAATGCACTGAGTTCGGCATATTATGCTCTAAAAAATTCCAGTAGTGGGAATTTGCTCCAGCAATGCACTCAAGACAGCGTTTATAACGCATTGTTAGAAATGGTAACCCAAGGACTAAGCCCAGCTAAAAAGCAATGCTACTTTATCAAATACGGCTCTGACGTCCAATTGAGAATGTCTTATTTTGGGACCATTAAAGTTACTAAAGATTTGCAAGAGGTGAAAGACGTTACTGCAAATGTTGTTTACGAAGGTGACACGCTAGATGTAGCAGTTGAAAACGGGCGTAAAAAGTTAGTCAAGCATGAGACAGATTGGCGGAACGCAGATAATCCAATAGTTGCTGCTTATTGCATCATCACTCGAACGGATGGAGAAGAGTTCTTTGAAGTCATGACTAAAAAACAAATTGACAAGTCTTGGTCTAAAGCGAAAACGAAAAATGTTCAAATAGATTTCCCTGATCAGATGGCTATGAGAACGGTTATCAATCGTGCAGCTAAAATGTTTATCAACACAAGCAATGACAGCGACTTGTTCGCCGGAGCAATCAATAACACAATTGCTGATGAGTATGACAATGGTCGTCAAGTGAAAGAAGCTGAACCAGTGAGAGAAGAGGCTGAAACATTGGATAGCATCCTTGGAGCTTCTGAAGAAGTGACTGAAAAACCAAAAAAAGAGGTTATCAACCAGGAGTTGACAACCACAGATGCAAGCTCCTCAGTAAATGAAACTCCAGACTTTGACGAAGAAACGGGCGAAGTAATTGATAAGGAGCCAGAAAATGGTCAAATGGACATGCTAGAAGGGGAGGATTTCTAAAATGATTGAAGAATTAAAAGATGTAACGGATAGCCTCGAGCTCGTTCCAGTAACAGATTTAGAGATTGGTTTTACTCTAAAAGCCGCTGAAATCGAAATCCAAGGTAAAGAAGTTTTGGAGAAAGCTTTAGAGTCTTACAAAAAGAAATACACTGGCTATATCGTTACAGAAGAAACTTTATCAGATGATATTAAAGTCAAAGACGAGTTGGGACGAGTACAGCGTCAGATTGAACAAGAACTTAAAAACCAGCTTTCAGAATACTCTAAACCTCTTGACGAAGCAAAGGCTTGGGTTGATAGCATATTAGACCCTATAAAAACTTTGCAGACAGACATTAAAAATCAAATCAGGGAGTTTGAGGAGAGAGAAACAGAAGTCCGAAAGGAAACGGTCAGAGAAGCTTTTGAATCTGCAATCGCAGAAAGTGGCACAGAACTTGACATCAAATTATTTGCTATTTACTTTGACGATTTCAGCAAGAAGAAGTGTTTTATGGCCGACAATGTGCGAATCAACCAAGCTACTTCTAAGATGATTGTCGGATTGGTTGCAGAAGAAGCTACTAAGAAGCAACAACGTGAAGCTGGACTTATCCAGATTACAGAAGCGGCAGCTAAAGCTGGTTTCGGACCTACTGTCTACATTCGCAGTTATGACGAGGGAGCGAAACTTGTTGATGTTTTGCAAGCAATTCTTGATGATAAGGCATTAGCTGAAAGAACTAAAGCGGAAACCGAACTAAAAAAGCGTATTGATGAAATGACCGCTATCGCGATAGCTAAAGGTTTGAAGCCTGAAAAGTACGTTGATTTGCTAAGAGAGGGTCGCTCTGCTTTGGATACTATCGATATCCTACATGCAGACGCAGATGAGCTTAGACGGACTAAAGCAGAAGAGAAACAAGATATTCAGGGTCAATTCTACGCCCAAAATCAGCCTGAATTTGGGTCAGAAAGCAGTTCAGGGGGTAATCATACCATCGAGCAAGAAACAGGCCGAAAATCGCAAAATATGGCTTCTGAGGATGGCGTTAAAAAATATGGTTACAAATTTACTGTAGATTTAATTTTTCCAGCAGAAAACGCAAAGGAAACAAAGGAGCAATTTAAAGAATGGCTCAATGCTCATGGCGTTCAATTTGAGCCACAAACAAAATCAGTAAAGGTGGAGATGAAATGACAATGGATTTACTTGGAAAAGATTACTACTCGGTAGATTCCGCACGTCGCTACTGGTCCATCTCGCAATACAAGCGATTTAGAGAGTGCGAAGCACGGGCATTGGCAGAGCTAGAGGGAGAGTGGGAAGACCAACGAGATAACACAGCTCTTTTGGTTGGTAACATGGTTCACAGCTATTTTGAAAGTCCAGAAGTACATAAGAAGTTTATGGATGAAAATGCAGATGCCATGATTTCGAAAGCTGGGAAAACCAAAGGTCAGTTAAAAGCTGACTTCTTAGTCGGCCAGCGAATGATTGAGCGACTGGAAGCTGACAAGCAATTTATGGAGTACTATGTCGGTCAGAAAGAGGTTGCTGTCACAGGCAAAATCGGAGGTGTGGAATTCAAAGGCAAGATTGACTGTCTCAATGTTGAAAAAGGGTATTTCGTGGATATTAAGACCACAAAATCAGACATTGATAGCATGGTCTGGATTCAGGACGAAGCAAGCGGACGAAATATTCAGGTACGCTGGTTCGAAGCTTGGGGGTATGTCCTTCAGATGGCGGCTTACAAGAAGATGCTAGAAGAGAAGTACGGCAAAGAGTTCACCCCTATTATCTACGCAGTGACAAAAGAGCCGACTCCCGACACAAGAGCCATCGTTTTTCAAACTCAGGAAAAGCTTGGCTATGAGCTGACAGAGTTGTCTATGATCATCCAGCGCCTTGACAAGGTTAAAAAAGGCGAGGAGAAAGCAAAGCCATGCGGCCATTGTGAATACTGCAAAACGAAAGCTTTGAGCCAGCGTGTGGAGGTGGTTTGATGATACAAACACTTGAACAAGCAACAAAAAATGAAAACAAACGCATAAAAGTCCCAACAAAAATCAGACCGTTTGATGTAGGTTATCGAATAGTAAACAAACATGGTCAACCGCTTGCCTTGAACAACGGAGCAAGTATATTTGCTTTGCCTTCACTAGCTGAAAAAGCGATAAAGAAAGAGTTTGGGAAAAACGACCCAGACTTTGACATTGAAAAGCATTCTGTCGAAGAAGTCGCTATTGTCAATTTAAGTAAATTTCATAGTTATTTTGAGGAGTTGGAAGAATGATAATATCAGATGAAGAGTGGTTAAAATTTGTAAAAGATGGACAAAAATTCGCCTTAGAAATACTTGGAGAATCATTTCAAGACGATGATGAGGAGGTTGAGTAAATGGAAAATTTAATGTTTTGGGGAATGTTTATAGCTTGCTTACTAATTTCAGCTATGACATTTTACATTTTAAATCTACAAAGAATGGTCAATAACGACTTAAGAAGAAAATACAATGATTTACAACAGGAACTCAGTCGTGAATTCGGATGGGAAAATTACGATTGGGGCAATAATTTCAGAGAATACGCTCGCAAAGTTGATTCTCTGGATAAATTTCGGATGGATATTGAACAACTTGAAATCATCAAGAGGGCATTAGATGCTCAAAAACTAGAAGAATTACAAAAACGTAAAGAATTAGTTGAACGTGAAATCGAAAAGCTTGAAAATTGAGGAGGTGGAGTGATGAATCTTAGACAAAAAAGAAAACATTACAAATATTCTTATCGATATTTTATAGCTTACTATTCCGAGAATACTAAAGAATTTGTTATCCACTGTCCGAAAAAATATAAGAAAACGCTCAAAAGAAAACTTAAAGTTAACAAAAATTATGATTATGATGAATGTTGCAGGAAGTATTGGTTATACGAGGAATTTTACGGCAACATGCCGAAATTCATGAGAGAAAAGGAGATTATAGATTGAAACGATTCATCGCAATATGGATTCTGCTGTCTGCTGGATTGAACATCTGGCAGAGTATCCATATTAAACAACTAGAAGAAAAGCGCCCGATGCTTGTCTATAAAGCTGATAGCGCAGGAGCTGAAATTAAAGGCAGAGTCTTACAAAAGGAGAAAATTGGCGACATGTACACTATCACAGTACAAAATTATGGAGTGTTCGTAGTTACTAAAACAAACTATGAATCTCTAAAAATAGGAGATGAGGTACTACTATGATGAAGCCACAAAGATATCCTTTTGCAGGAGCAAAAAAAGAAGACGAAATCAAAAAGATTGCAGGAATGTTTAAAAAGGTGAATTTACCTGATTTTCAACTGCAGGGCGGTTGGGAGTATGACAACTTAATGTCTTGGACAAATGTATATGTAGAGTTGGCAGGTTTTGGCAAGGTTTTTCATTCGAAGCTTATTCTGCAAAGTGTAGATTTTGATAAGGACACTATGACACACTTTAAAGTAAAGGTGATTGAAGAAATCTTGAAAATGACTGTATATGAATTTAAGGAAAAAGGAAATTATGCTTGGGCGAACACGTTCGGAGACCTACTCACTAGCATTACAGACGCAGGTTGCGCACGACTACCTATTGGAGGGTTTAAGTAATGATGATGATCAGAATGAGAGCATACGACAGAGAAGAACAACGTTTTTTGGGTTTTGAAGAAGTTAAAAAAAGTCTGACTTTTGCGGACTTTAAAAACCCCCGCTATCTCTTTACACGTTCTACAGGTTGCTATGATAAAAATGGGGAAGAGATTTTTGAAGGCGACACTATCAAGATTTTTGACTTCAAGGGAAGCATAAACTTTGGTAAGTATGAGTTTGAGCATACTTCAAATGGCAATTATGAAGAGTTTGAAGGCATTGGCTTTTACCTTACCTTTTTTGAAGATAAAGATGACAACGGAGAATATAAAAAGTTTGTCTTAACAAAAGATATGATAAATGTTGGAGAGTTGGTACAGGTACAATAACACTAGTTTTTGATAGGAAAATAATTTAAAAAAGGAGTAAAAATAATGTTTACACAATACAATCACGAAACAGGAAAAACAACACTTACAAAACTTGCTAAAGGCGGTATCATTACAGTTGCAGCTGTTGCTTCACTTGGTATTTTTCGTCTCACGGCTGTGAAGCGTATCCCAGCTAATACGGTTGGAGTTAAGGTTAGCGCAATTGGAGGCGTGCAAGAAAATACCCTGCAAACAGGCTATCATCTAAAAATGCCATTTATCGACAAGGTTTACACTCTCTCCACTTCTGTTCAAACAAAAACAATGGAGAAAATCACGACTCAGACAAAAGACGGTCAATGGTTGAATACTAATATCGATGTGAAATATCGTGTCAACAAGGAAAAAGCCATGACGGTATTCTCTAACTACACTACCTTGGAAACAGTAAATGACAGTGTAGTATCTCCAGCAGTTCAACGTGCTATAGAATCGGTAACAGGTAATTATGATATCTATGATGTGCTGGGTGACAAGCGTACAGAAGTCTATGAGGCGATTGATAAGGCTCTCAAAGAAAAATTTGAGTCTTACGATTTGGAGTTTGTATCCTTTACCATCACGGACCAAGATGCAGGCGATGAGATTGAAGCAGCAATCAAAAATGAATCAGTCAAACAAAAGGAAATCGATACAGCTAAACAGGAACAGGAAAAAGCTAAGGTTGAAGCCGATACCAAGAAAGTTCAAGCTCAAGCAGAAGCAGACGCAGGTATCATCAAAGCAGAAGGTGAAGCCAAGGCCAACAAAGCTAAGTCAGATTCAATCACAGATAATCTTATCCGGATGAAAGAAGCAGAAGCTAGGGAGAAACATGGTTGGGTCACTGTCAACGGTGCAGGTAGTGTGATTACGAATAAAGAATAGAATAAAAAAAGCCAAGACACCCTCTGTCTCAGCTAATAGTTCTCGCAAAGACTATTATACCACAAAGGAGATAGAGAGTGAACAAAGCTAAAGAGTTACTTGATGAACTACAGAATTTGGACGAAGAGATACAGAACCGAATAGACGAGCTTGCTAGTCTTGAAGCTAGTTTACTTTCTAGTCCTAAAATGAACATGGATAAGGTTCAAGGTGGTAAAAAGGTTCGATTAGATGAACGTTACATCGATATTTTTAGTATGCAAGACTCTTTGAAAGAGTACATGAAGCAAGCGACTGCTGAAGCTATCCAGCGCAGAATTGAGCTCAGTAAATTGATTGATAAAATACCTAAGCCTGCAAGCCGAACAATTTTAAGGATGGTTTATATTCAGAAAGCAAGTGTGTATGATATGATTGAATTTTTACGATGCAGCAAGACTACTTTTTACAAAAAGAAGAAAGATGCAATCCGTGAATTGGGTGTTGTAGTTGATAAAAGCGAACTAATGTGAACTAATGTGAACTAGGTTGAAGCGCACTGGTCTAACAATTGTGCTATTATAGTATCATCAAGAATTAAGGGTAAGGCAGTAAGCCTTCCCTGACATGGAGAGTTGGCAGAGTCAGGTTGAATGCGCCCGTTTGCTAGACGGGTGGTCGCCTATGTGCGGTTCGTGGGTTCAAATCCCACACTCTCCTTTGAGTGTTTTGTGTCCTAGAACAGGGTAGGCAACAGGCTTAGCATTCATATATCACTCATTAACTTACAAATGGTTGCGGAGCGACTAGACCTTGCATGATTGCGTAGCTAATTATATTCCGGATAAGTTATAAGCTAGAGGGTTTGATTCCCTCAGAGGTTGTTAATGACTACAAAAAAATAAAAATAGAAAATCAAAATAGATTCCTAATTAACACGCAAGGTAGTAGTCGCCTTGCACTTTTAGGGCTTAGCCTAGATAATCTGTGGTAACTCAGGAAAAGGATGTTTTTAATCTATCAAACATCCTGCCAGCAATGGTCAATCTAAGCAATGCAATCTTAACTATTTCAGTCTTGGAATAGGTAGGCGAAGTTAAAGCAGAAAGATTCCAACGGCAAGGTGCTGAGGAAATGCAAACGTGGCAGTTTGGCTGTGAAACGAGTCTATAAGAGGAAAGAGGTATTTGGTTCGAGGTGCAACAAGAGCTTAATA
>CAUTXU010000052.1:0-9160 GCA_963542415.1 uncultured Streptococcus sp. | reverse complement strand
CTCCCATAAGAACGAAGAAGAAGATAAATGCAGCACTTTCAAAGTAAACGGGGAGACCAGCGAAGAGGGCAACTAAGCTATAGAAATAGGCCACTAGGGTTCCCAGAGCAACCAAGGTATCCATGTTGGCATTGTGCTTTTTAAAACTAGCCCAAGCACTTTGGATATAAGGACCACCTGCTACTAGCATAATCGGTGTTGTGGCTAAAAAGGTGCCCCAACGCATGACTTGGTGACTAATTCCTCCTGTCGACATCCCAATCATGAGAATCACAAGAGGCACAGTAAAGATACTAGTAATCCAAAAACGCTGTAAAAGTGATAGAGATTTTCGAGTCTTCTCAACTACGGTATAACTCCCCTTTTGCATCTTCATGCCACAAGAAAATTCATGTTGACCTAATTCTTGAGGTGTAAAACGAATGACTTTCTCCTCATCTACGCCGATTGGTTCCAAGATGCCTTCTTCTTCAAACAGAATTTCCTTGTAACAGTTTGAAGGAGTTGCTCGATGAAAGGTAATCTCAGCTGGAATCCCTTTTTGAAGCTGTATATGGGCTGGATGATAGCCTTTTTCAGCTCGGATACGGATTTTTTGAATACCATTTTCAAGACTTGCTTTTACAATTTCAGTCATATCATTCTCCTATTCTACAATCATCTTGCCGTGCATCATATTCATGCCACAAGAGAAACCATACTCTCCAGCCTGCTCAGGCGTGATTTCCACTACATACTCTTCACCCATTGGCAGGTCCGCATGTACACCAAAATCTGGAAAAACAATTTGGTCCAGACAGGGTGAAGGATCCTTACGGTCAAAGACAATGCGGGCTGGCACTGATTTCTTGAGGATAATCAACTCAGGCGTATAGCCCCCCATGACCTCCACTCGAATCTCTTGGTAGCCGTTTTTTTGCTGGGCCTTTTGTCCAGATTTTTCAGGCTTTTTGAAAAACCAAAACAAGATAAAGGCGATAAGGGCAATACAAATAATGGTTACAATAATATTCAACATGACGTCTCCTTTACATACAATTACATTTTACTTCTGTTACAGCGTTTGATTTCTTCTCAGAAATCACAGCTTCCAAGTCTTCCAAGTCAGCCTGAGTAAAATCACATTCAGCAATCAAATCAGCCAACAAGTTCTTAATCCTACGAGAACAAACCTTGTCCTTGATATCTTGGACAAGTAAATCCCGACTTTGGTCCAAAGTTAAAAGGGCTGAATAGACAAAGAACTTGCCTTCTTTTTTCCTTGTCAGACACTCTTTCTCAACCAAACGAGCCAAAAGAGTTTGAATGGTTGACTTGGACCAGTCGAACCGCTCCGCCAGAACCCTGATCAAATCCGTACTGGTCTGCTCTCCTTGCATCCAAATAATCTTCATGACCTGCCATTCTGCATCTGAAATCTGCATTAGCATACCTCCAAAATCTACATTTGTCAATTACATTAAATAGTATACTCTCAAAATCTACATTTGTCAACCATGAAATTTATCTTTTCTTTGAAAAATTGAATTTTAACCATTTGATGAGAGATTTCCAGTCAAATCTTACTATATAAACTATAAAAATATGCTATACTAAAGAAAAAAGAAAACAACCACTAGGGGTGCGTAAAGCTGAGATTAACGACTGTTAGACCCTTTGACTCAATCTAGGTAATGCTAGCTGATGGAAGTGGAAATGATAATGGGGACTAGCAGTCTTCTATTGCCTTCCTGAAACAGACTAGCTTGTTCTTAAGAATACAAACTTCAGTTGGTTGGGAGGTTTTAGATGACTTATTTACCCGTTGCTCTAACCATTGCAGGGACTGACCCTAGTGGCGGTGCTGGCATTATGGCTGATTTAAAGTCGTTCCAAGCTAGAGATGTCTATGGAATGGCCGTTGTAACCAGTCTTGTCGCTCAAAATACCAGAGGCGTTCAATTGATCGAGCACGTTTCTCCTCAAATGTTGAAAGCCCAATTGGAGAGTGGCTTTTCGGATATCAAGCCTCAGGCTGTAAAAACTGGGATGTTGGCAACTACCGAAATCATGGAAATCATCCAGCCCTATCTTAAAAAACTGGACTGTCCATACGTCCTTGACCCTGTTATGGTCGCTACGAGCGGAGACACCCTGATTGATACCAGTGCCAGAAGCTACCTAAAAACAAACCTGCTTCCACTTGCTACCATCATCACACCCAATCTTCCTGAGGCAGAAGAGATTGTTGGTTTTTCAATCCATGATCCTGAAGACATGCAGCGTGCCGGTCGCCTGATTTTAAAAGAATTTGGTCCTCAGTCTGTGGTCATCAAAGGTGGTCATCTCGAAGGCGGTGCCAAGGATTTCCTCTTTACCAAGGATGACCAATTTGTCTGGGAAAGTCCACGAATTCAAACCTGTCATACCCATGGTACTGGGTGTACCTTTGCTGCAGTGATTACGGCTGAACTAGCCAAGGGCAGAAGTCTTTACCAGGCAGTTGATAAGGCCAAGGCCTTTATCACAAAAGCTATTCAAGACGCCCCTCAACTCGGTCATGGTTCTGGCCCAGTCAACCATACAAGCTTTAAAGATTAAAAAAACTCTCTAGTTCCTACTTTAAGGGAATTAGAGAGTTTTTATACTTTTCGAAAATCTCTTCAAACGACGTCAGCTTTATCTGCAACCTCAAAGCTGTGTTTTGAGCAACCTGCAACTAGCTTACTAGTTTGCTCTTTGATTTTCATTGAGTATTAATTAGAAAATAATATCATCCAGCTTTGTTAAAAAGGCTTGCGTTTTTGCCTCAATATCTTCTGCCTGCATCAAATCACGCACTACAGCTACACCAGCTATACCCGTGCCCATAAGTTGGTCAATATTCTCTGATGTCAAACCGCCAATAGCAACTACTGGAATGGTGACCCTTTGGCAAATTGTTTTCAAGGTTGAAATCAGGGTGATAGGCGCATTTTCCTTGGTCGTAGTCGGGAAAATGGCTCCTGTCCCCAAGTAATCCGCACCTCCTTCTTCTGCCTCGAGGGCTCTTTTTACAGTTTTAGCTGTGACACCGAGGATTTTTTCAGGACCTAGGACTTTGCGGGCAACCGAAACTGGTAGTTCATCGTCTCCGATATGCAGACCAGCAGCATCAACCGCAAGACAGACATCCAAACGATCATCGATTATCAAGGGTACCTGATAGGCATCTGTTATTTCCTTGACTTGTTTTGCCAGTTGATAATATTGATTGGTTGTGAGAGTTTTTTCTCGTAGCTGAATGATGGTAACCCCTGAACGGCAGGCCATCTCAACTTTTTTAAGAAAACTTTCCAAGGAATCTTGGTAGCGATTAGTTACCAGATATAGTCTAAGCGCCTCTCTATTCATAAACCTCTCCTTTGATAGCGTCTAGCCAGTTTTCATCTCTTTTGAGGAGCGAAAGCTGATTGAGAACTTGATAACGAAATTCTTCCAATCCCATTCCTTGGATAACTATTTTCTCAGCGGAGATATTGAGATAAGAGACCGCTAGGCAAGAAGCTTCAAAGCCAGTCATTCCTTGGCTGAGAAAAACAGCTGTTAAAACTCCAACCAAATCTCCTGTCCCTGTTATCCAGTCTAATTCTGCACAGCCATTCTCCAATACAGCAACTTGATTCTTCGAAACGATGAGGTCCTTGGGGCCTGTGACTAAGAATGACATAACTGGATAAGTCTGACACCAGTCTTTCAAGACTTGAAGCAAATCCTCAGTTTCTTGATCTTTATCACTCGCATCGACCCCAACGCCGTGGTGTTTTAAGCCAACAATACTTCGAATTTCCGACATGTTTCCTTTAAGGACCGTAGGGCCATAGTCTAAAAGGTCTCTGACTAGTCCCTTACGAATGGGCGACGCTGATACACCAACCGCATCTACTACCATTGGGAGACCAGCTTGAGCTGCATACGAAGCTGCCATACGGATTGCTTTTTCCTTCTCAGCTGACAAATGTCCCAAATTGATGAAGAGTGCCTTGCTTTGCTTAGTAAAATCAAGAACCTCACGGGGATCATCTGCCATAACTGGTTTACATCCCAGAGCCAAAATCCCATTTGCCAGCATCTCACAAGAAATCTCATTGGTAATACAGTGAATTAGGGAACTATAGCCTAGAGGAAAAGGATTTGTCAATGCCTGCATCAGTCTATCCTTTCAGCAAAGAAATATCCCTGCACTTTTTTAAAGAATTCCTGCTTGATTAAAAATCGAAAGGCAATAAAGGAAATCGCTGTACCGATTAAGGTTGCTCCGAAAAATCGAGGAGTGTAGATAAACCAGCTAAGCTTTGCAGCTGATCCTGTAAAGAGTACCATAACAGGATAGGAAACAATAGAACCAATAATACCTGTTCCCAAAATTTCTCCTAGAGCAGAATAATGAAATTTTCGACCATACTTATAAAAGAGACCTGCTAGAAGGGCTCCAAAAGTTGCTCCTGTGAGAGCTAAAGGCGGAATCCCTTGAGTCGTCATACGGATAAAGGCTGTCACTGTAGCCATAGCCAAAGCATAAACAGGTCCCATCATGATTCCTGCTAGAATATTGACTACACTGGACATCGGTGCCATTCCCTCAATCCGAAAGATAGGTGTAAGGACTACATCAAGGGCAATCATCATGGATAAAATGGTTAATTTGTGAACTTGTAATTGGTGCTTTCTCATGTTTCTATTCTTCTCCTGTTTCTAAAGACTGTAAATCGCTCTTCCATGTCTGGTGTTGGTAGGCCATTTCCCAAAACTTAGCTTCCATATGAACACTGATGTGGAAGGCATCTAGCATTTTTTTCTTGTCTGTCTCATCACTTTCTCGATAGAGTTGATTAACCAGCGCTCCCTCCTCTCTGATCTGCTGCTCTAACTCATCCGTAATATAAGTTTCAATCCATTGTTGGTAGAGAGGATTTGGTGATGGTTTAAGATTAAGTGATTTGCCTATATCATGATATAACCAAGGACAAGGAAGTAAACTTGCAAAAGCGATGGCTAGATTTGCTTCTTCAAATTGCCGATAAATGTGAGAGATATAATGATAGCAGGTTGGAGCGATTGGATGTTGCTCCATTTCCTGGTCGCTGATTTCCAATTCCTTGAAAAATTGTTGGCGGATAAATAATTCACCCTCCACTAGACTCTGAGCATTTTGTTTCAAGAGTCTTTTCATCTCTTGGTTTGAAGTCTTATCAGCCAAAAGGTGATAGATTTCTGAGAAGGCCTTCAGATAGTAGGCATCCTGAATCAGGTAATAGCGGAAAATGGCAGGGTCTAAATTTCCCTCTTGTAATTGTAAAATAAAGGGATGATGAAAAGAAGCCTGCCAAGCTTCCTTGGATAATTCCATCGCAATATCTGTAAATTCCATAATAACTCCTTTATAAAAATAGACTGGTTTGAAGCAATAAAAAGAAAAGCAGGTAGATGAATATTGTCCTTTGAGGAATATAAAAAGTCCGATAGCTATTCTCCACCTGTGCATGTTCGTCATATCCATGCGCCGACAGGGCTCTCAGGTAAAGATGGCGCCACCTAAAGACTGTCATCAGAACCTTGCTGTAAATCAAGGGAGACCAAACATGCAGTTCTTGACCACGTAATAGGCAAGCTTCCTTGAGGGACTTGATTTCTTGCTGAATGAGAGGAAAGGAATTAAATACCACAATCAAGGCATAGGCCCAAGAACGTGACAATCCCTTTTGGGATAAATACAATAGTAACTCTTTTAGTGAGATGCTTGAGATAAATACAATTCCTATACAAACGGTCACAAAGGCCCTCGTTCCAAGCATGACTGCCTGCGAAGCATCTCCATGTAACTGAACTGCCCAGTAGTTGGCAAAGGATGGCAAAATGGCAAGCAGAATCATCCAAGCCAATACTTTAAATCGACGGTAATAGAGCATAAAGAGAATGCAAAATGCGACTACCGAAAGATTCAGAGCAATCGAAGGAATGAAAGATGTTTCCAAGGATAAAATCAGCAAGAAGAGACTGATAATCGGTGTCTGGGTTGCTACTTTGACCATACTATCTCACCTCCCCTTGAGTATTGCTACTCTGAGATGTGAGTGGTTTGGTAATTGTCACTGCTTTCACATGACTGAGACCCTGACTAGTCATCTCAATCCAATAATCAACCACAGAGATCAAGGGATCTAAACGATGGCTAATGATCAGAAAACTTCTTCCCTGATTTCTCTCCTCCACAATCCACTTGCAAAAATAATGGCAGGCTCTATCATCCAAACCTGCAAAAGGTTCATCCAGCAAGATCACAGACGCCTTGCTGGTCAAGATGGTCAAGAGCTGGAGAATCTTTTGCTGACCACCACTTAGTTGATAAGGACTCTTATCGAGTGCCTGCTCCAGATCAAAATATCGTAAAGCTTGAAGAATTCGCTGATTTCTTTCAGAATCAGGTCCATCTAATTGAAGTTCCTCTCGCAGACTGACTCGGATAAACTGTTTCTCAGCTTCCTGAACAACACCCGTCAGGTCACGATACAAACTCTTTTTCTTTTTCAGGACTGTCCCCTTCCAGGTAATGCGCCCCTTATACTTTTGAAATTGAAGAATAGACCGAAAGAGGGTGGATTTCCCGACACCATTATCACCCAAGATACAGGAAATTCCTTGGTAGAATGTGAAATCCGCAATCGAAAAGAGGGGACGCTTCCCCAGCTCACAAGTCGTTCGATCCATAAGAAACAGTTCTGAGCTAGAAGCAACTTTCTTTGAAGCAACCTGTGTCATCTCAGAGGTAGGGATTTGAAACGTTTCTCTTAGTTGTCCATCTCTTAGCTCCACCATATGGTCAATATAGGCTTCATAGTCCGTTAAATCATGGTCACACAAAATAACTGTCTTCCCATTAGAAGCCAACTCTTTTAGAATCTCCAATATCTCTATCCTACTCTTGCGGTCAATGGAAGCGAAGGGCTCATCCAAGAGATAGACCCTAGGATTCATAGCAAAGAGAACAGCCAGTGCAGCCTTTTGCTTTTCCCCACCTGATAAGTGATGAATTGGACGGTGCAAAATCGCCTTGCAGCGACATTGCTGGACAACCTCTGCTATTTTAGAATCAATTTCCTGAACGGGATGGCCGATATTCTCCAAGGTAAAAATCAGCTCCTCAAACAAGTTCTCCATGGTAAATTGATGATTGGGATTTTGAAAGAGAATACCAACCGTCTGGACACGTTCGACGATAGAAAGCTGACTGACCTCACTCCCATCTATCAGGACTTGACCGCTATAGGGAAGAGAACTGACTTGGGCAATCATTTGAAAGAGACTCGATTTTCCTGAACCACTGCTCCCAACTAACAAGGTAAAGGCTTGCGCATGAAAAGTAAAATCAAGCGGCTCAGAGAAGATTGGGGACTGAATCGCTCGTAGTTCCAGCCCCATCTATGCCTTGCCCCCAGCTGCAAACTGATGATAAAGTTTGACAATGGCACGAACCAAGATGGTACAGAAGAAAAAGACAGAAATAAAGCGCACCACAAGCAAGGAAAGGACAAAAGGAAGTGAAAAGGCGTAGTAACCTAACTTAATGTATTCATAGACAAAGCTAACAAGCGTAATCCCAATACTATTGGCAGTTAGAGAGAGCCAACTTTCATAGCGATTCTTGGTTACGATAAAACCAAGTTCACTTCCCAAACCTTGAACCAAGCCAGACAAAAGGGCACCTAGACCGAATTGGCTACCATAAAGGACTTCAGCAAGCGCAGCTAGCACTTCTCCAATCGTTGCGCTTCCCACTCTTGGAACAAAGATGGCAGCAATGGGCGCAGCCATACACCAGAGACCAAAGAGGATTTCATTGGCAAAGGCCTGCAAGCCAAGAGGGGCTAAAATCAGAGTGAGGATATCAAACAGATAGCCGGATCCTACAAAAACGCCACCAAAAAAGATAGACAAGAAAGCAAGTAAGATAACATCTTTTAAACGCCACTTTTCAAACATAAAAACTCCTTTTAGACAATTGGGCATTTAAGAGATACTACCATCATACTCTGCATCTAGTCTATCTAGTAAAAACAAAAACTCTAATCACACACAAGAATTAGAGTTTCGCTTACAAAATTAGATGGTTTTTTCTTTCTCAAGAAAAAACTATTCACATTTCCCTTCGCCAGTCTTAACTGTAGCAGGTTCAATGGGTATCATCTCAGCCTAAAGCACCCCAAATGTCTTTATTATTTAATTATATAATTATTTTAACAGACGATTTATTCTAGTTCAAGAAATTGAACTGGAAATACAGCCTTGTACTCAAAAAGACAGCAGATCTTTCTTTTGCAAAAAATAAATGACTTATTTGATGGATTAGCTATTTGAACTGAATCTGGACATATCTTTTTAGAAAAGGAAAACTTCCATTTACTTAGAATCCAAGGATAGATACCTATTGTTCACTCATTTCTAGAACAGTTTTTTCTATATTTTTTGCATACGATATTGCTGAAATGATTGAAACACCATCCATATTAGTCTTCATAATGTCTTTAATATGTTGCGTCTGTATCCCACCAATTGCAACTAAGGGCATTTGTGGCAATAGTTTTCTCATCAATTTAAGACCTTCATAACCTATAGCACCACCAGCATCATCCTTTGACTGGGTATCAAATACAGGACCAACACCAACATAATCTACATATTCAACTTTTGATTGTTGAAATTCTTCCTCGTTTTTTATAGAAAGACCAATTATTTTATCTGGCATCAATTTTCTAATTTCATCAACTCCAAGGTCATCTTGTCCTACATGTACGCCATCAGCGTCAATTTCCATTGCCAAATCAATATCATCATTAACAATAAACGGCACATTGTATTTTTTACAAAGATCCTGTAGTTTAATTGCTAATTCGACTTTTTCTTTACCTTCCAGGGCCCCCTCACCTTTTTCACGGAATTGAAATAAGGTTATACCACCTTTTAAGGCTTCCTCAACGGCTCTATATAGATCTTTTCCCTGGCAAGTAGTCGTTCCACAAATAAAATATAGTTTTAGTAATTCTTTTTGAAACATCTTACTTCACTCTTTTGAATTTCTTTACATCTTCATCTGTAATCTCGTATAAGGCATTTATAAATTCAACTTTAAATGTTCCAGGAAGAT
>CAUTXU010000051.1:0-9241 GCA_963542415.1 uncultured Streptococcus sp. | reverse complement strand
TAGATAAATATTTATTGTTGTATTCATTTTTCCGATGCGCAAACGACATCTACAATTACATATACATCTATGTGCCTTTTTAGGATTTTTTTGACGTCAAAATTGCCTTTATCTACAAAGACAAAATGCTTGTAAAATAGCTTAAAATCAAGGATTTTCACCCTTTTTTTCGTTGTAGCAACACTACACACTCCACGTGGTGCGTTTGAGGAAAAAGATCAACTGGCTGGACTTTCTTCAATTCATATCCCAACTCTTGGTAGAGTTTGATATCACGTGCCATAGTTGCGACATTGCATGAAATATAGGCTATACGGTCAGCTCCTGTTTGAGCACTTGCTTTGATAAAGCTTTCGGTCAAGCCCTTACGTGGTGGATCAACAAGAATGGCAGTTGGTTGAATGCCTTCCTTAAGCCAAATTTTCATTGCATTTTCAGCTGTGTCACAGACATAGTGGGCATTTGAGATATTGTTCAGCTGAGCATTCTTCTTGCTATTTTCAACTGCTTCTGGAATCACTTCAACACCATAGACTTCCTTGACGTGTTTCGCAACAGAGAGGCCAATCGTCCCGATACCAGAATAGGCATCAATGACCACATCATCTTCTTTTAATTCAGCAAAGTCAATAGCTGTTTGATAAAGTTTTTCAGCCATTTGAGTATTGACTTGGTAAAAAGCTGGTCCAGCGATTTGGTAGTCATTTCCCAACATTTGGTCGGTAATATAGTCTTGACCATAAAGAGTTTTCCACTCCTTACCAAAAATTGCATTGGTATTCTGGTCATTGATATTTTGCATAACAGACACAATCTCTGGGAACTGCTTGATTAGTTGTTCAATCAATTGGTCAACACGAAAAACTTTGGGACGAGTTGTAACCAAAATAACCATGATTTGTCCAGAATAGTGTCCACGACGCACCACAAGATTTCGAATCAAGCCAGCTTGTTCCTTTTCATCATAAGGTTTCAAATCATAACGACGGAGCAAGTCGCGTAGGGCTACTACTACCTCATCAATCACAGGATCTTGGATAAAGAAATCTTCTAGAGGCATGAGGTCATGGGAATTCTTACGGAAAAAGCCAGTTTCCAAGACACCATTCACTCGACGAACAGGCACCTGCGCCTTGTTGCGATACTTAACTGGATTTTCCATGCCAAGCGTTTCAGCAACCTCTACATTTGCAATGCCAGCAATCTTGTAGAGACTGTCTTTGACTTGCTTGGTTTTAAACTTGAGCTGTTCTGGATAGGCAAGATGACCTAGATCCGCAATTCCTGAACGCAGGTAAGCCAAATCTAGATCTTGATTACGGTGTGGCGACTGGACAAGGTATTCTTCAACTTTACCAAAACCAATCTTTTTATTAACCTTGAGGACACGCATAAGGATTTTTTCACTCGGTAAAGCATTCTCTACAAAAAAGACCAAACCATCTACCTTGGCAACTCCTGCACCTTCATGGGTCAAGTCAACAATTTCAACTTCTACAATATCATTTTTCTTTAACATTCTCTTCTCTTTCTATTGGCCGACAAAAAAGACGGCAACGTTACGGTTACCATCTATTATACCATGAAATTTCTTAAGAACCAAAACTCTTGAAGAAGTTGACAATGGCTTGCCAGAGGGAGCTTAGGAAATTGCCGCCGTCCTCTAGCGCCTTATCCGCATCAAAGTTAAGGTTGATATTTTTAAAACTGTCGCCAGCTTGTGAAACAATACTTTGTTTAAGGTCATTCAGGGTTTTAGTGAAGTCTGCATTGCTGAGGATATCACTCTTTGAGAGATTCAAAGCAAAATTGATGATGATATTGATCTGGTTTCCTGTTATAACCTGATCAAGTTTGTAATTTTTTAAGGTATCTTCAACAATTTTACGGACATCTTCCTCTGTCAGATTTCCCTTGCTTTCTTTAGCTTTGGCGAGTCCTGACTTGATATCGGCTAGGGCAACATTTAATTTATTAGCATCATAGCCAGTTTTGTCCTTGTTTTCAGCATTGATATCGGATAAAGCCTTTAGCTCTTCTTGAGCCAACTCTTTATTGGCTTGTGGCACCTTGGCTCCATTAGCCTCTAGCGAATAGTAAATCCCGGCTAAGGCACTCTCACCTGTAACTGGAATGGGTGCTGCTACAGTGATTTTGGCGTGTTCCACACCCAAAGTTACGGCTGCATTTCGGTACATATCCTGCGTCACCTTAGTGATGTTTTCTGGTGTTTCAATCTTGACCTCAAGTGGCGACTTGTCACCTAGTTTTTGAATCTTGGCTGATGAATACAATTGTAAACTAGAGTCATTGGCCACATTCATAATCTTAGAATAGACATCAGGTGTCATGGTCTTGAGTTCTTTGGTGTCTGTTGAGGCATTGTAGCCTAGTTTTTTAAGGGTTTGATTTTTTTGGTCTTCAGACAATGATGAACCTAGGACATATTCAGGTTGGACATAGGTTTCATCGATGACTTTTTGAACATCTGTTGCTGCATGGGCGCTATTCATAGCTGTTACTGCCCACAAGACCGCAGCACTGGTCAGAAAGAGTTTCTTTCTCATAGGGAATTTCCTCCTTTACCTTTCTAGAGTAATATATCTATCTTAAAGAAAACTTATAACAAAAACACCTGGACTAGCCAGATGTCGAAAAGAGAGTGAAACATTTGATGATGTAAAGGTTGAGTTGCACCTGTCTAGAATAGTAATAGTTTCCTCCATTTACATAGAGTTCAGCTCCATGAAAAATGGAAATGGGGTGAATATAACTATAAGTCTTTCCAGTGGTATTGCCAAGCAAGGGAGCAACAGTATCACGAGAGTACTGTTTGGCCAGAGCCAAGGTATTTTCCTTGCCATTTTGGGCGATAAAATCGATATAGGCAGGTCCAAAATTATAGGCTTGAACAGCTGTCCAGACATCAACACCCTTCTTCTGGGCCAGATAGAGATTGTCTGTCAGAGTTTGAACGCCTTGCCGAATGCTAGAGGCATTATCATTGATGGTATTGGTGGAACCACTTGCAGACTCACTAGACTGCATGACATCGCCTTCTTTTCCTTTTGTTTCGGTATAAATCATAGCGAGCACAAGCTCTTCGTTTGCTGGGGTGTCTTTTTCACTCAAGATTTCTCGCACCATGGGTTGATAGGTCATGACTTGCTTGACATCTTGGTGAACGCGGTAAGCTTTATAGCCAGCAAAAAGGAAGACTGCTAGTACAAGCACTCTTCGAATTCGTTTAAACATTATTTACTTTGGATATCCTCGATATTTTTGATTAAGATAGAGTAGGTTCCATTGTCGTTTTGGATAAACTCAACAGACTCGGCGTCTTGATAGACGTTATTGGGAACGATGAGCTCAATTCCATTTGACAAGGAGAGTTTTTGGTTTTCAAATTTCTTTAATTGGCGACTGACATCAATTTCATCAAACTGGACTGGTTCTGGTACGGCTTCTTTGACTTGGTCAATAAAGCTTAAACGAGCCGTCAGATTGTTGTCAAAAAGGTCATTAGCCAATTTCTCGGGTGACAATTCATTGCTTTCTTCCAGATTGTTAAAAATTGCTGATTTGACCTTAGATTGAAATTGAAAATCATCTGTGTTAAAAGTCTCAGCAATTCTCTGGGCCGTTTTTTCTAGTTCTTTGATAGATTTCTTAGGTGAAATCTTAGGGGCTACGGCAAGAAGATTATC
The DNA here is from genome assembly GCA_963542415.1 of uncultured Streptococcus sp. Taxonomy (GTDB): domain Bacteria; phylum Bacillota; class Bacilli; order Lactobacillales; family Streptococcaceae; genus Streptococcus. The sequence continues at coordinate 5,534 of CAUTXU010000051.1, read as the reverse complement.
TGAAAAATAGTTCAAAAAAGTCCCGTTGTACTTGATTCGTTTTTCAATCAGATGGTACTTGCGACTCTGAAGATTAACCACCAAGGCTTCGTCAGCACCCGTTCCAAATCCAGGCAGGTTATTCTGAGTCAGCTTGATTGGATTCTCAACTTCTCCTCCGATGTGAGTCAGAGTCTCACGCAGTGCAATTCGCAAGAAAGCGAAATGTTCCACGCCTTCTTTAGAAAATTGCACAAAAATCAAGTCATTGGTCTTGAGGTTTTCAGAAATACTGAACTCTTCTTTCCAGAGATTAGCCAGTGTTACTGATGTCTCCAACAAATCGTCTGTGATGTGATTGAAGAAGGGATTTTCTTCTTCGAAAATCCCAGTCTTGGCTTCATCTGAATACACACGTTCAATTTTTTTGCGCAGGTATTCTTCGATTTTTGGAGTAATATTGAGAAACTTATCCGCTAAGAACAGCTCGGTATCATCCGGGCTGAACTGATGGATAATGGCTTTCTTAATATAAATGTCCATAAAAATTTTAATCCTCGTATAATGGGAAGGCATCTGTCAATTCTTTAACTGCACTTCTCACTTCTTCTAAGACAGCTTCATTTTCTGCATTCTTAAGGGTTTTAATGATGAGTTCAGCCACTTTGCGACTTTCTTCTTCACCAAATCCACGTGCAGTAATGGCTGCTGCTCCGATACGAATCCCACTTGTCTTGAATGGTGACAAGGTTTCGTAAGGGATTGAGTTTTTATTTAGGGTAATATTGACTTCATCCAGCAAGTTTTGAGCAACTTTTCCGTTTTCTACAACCTTAGTCACATCCACTAGGAAGAGGTGGTTTTCAGTTCCACCAGAAATGATACGGAAATCAGGGTCTTGCAAGAAGACATCTGCCATAGCCTTGCTGTTCTTGATAACATTGGCAGCATATTCCTTGAAGGCTGGATCCAAAACTTCTTTGAAGGAAACTGCCTTAGCAGCAACAACATGCTCCAAAGGACCGCCTTGAATACCTGGGAAAATAGCTGAATTGATTTTCTTAGCTAGGTCTTCATCATTAGTCAAAATCAAACCACCACGTGGACCACGAAGGGTTTTGTGGGTCGTTGTTGTCGTAATATGAGCGTATGGTACTGGACTAGGATGTAAACCAGCCGCAACCAAGCCAGCTATGTGGGCCATATCCACCATGAGCTTAGCCCCTACAGCATCAGCAATTTCACGGAATTTTGAAAAGTCGATAATTTGAGAATAGGCTGAAGCACCTGCTACGATCAATTTTGGTTTTACTTCTTGGGCTTGTTTCAAGATAGCATCAAAGTCCAAGAGTTCCGTTTCAGGATCAACACTGTAAGAAACAAAGTTGTAGGTTTGACCTGAGAAGCTAACTGGAGCTCCGTGGGTCAAGTGTCCACCTGCTGCCAAATCCATCCCCATAACGGTATCACCTGGCTCAATCAAGGCCATGTAAGCAGCACAGTTGGCTTGGCTTCCTGAGTGAGGTTGGACATTGGCAAATTTAGCACCGAAAATTTCTTTTGCACGTTCAATAGCTAGACTTTCCACTACGTCTACCACATCAGTCCCACCATAGTAACGGCGGCCTGGGTAACCTTCGGCGTATTTATTCGTCAAGATAGACCCTTGAGCAGCCATAACAGCCTTGGAAACAACGTTTTCCGAAGCAATCAACTCAATGTTGTTTTGTTGGCGTTCTTCTTCTTTGGCAATAGCATTCCAGAGATCAGCATCATATGCTTTAAAATCATCTTTGTCAAAAATCATAGGTCTTCTCCTTTATAGTGTGACTGGTCCTTTAGTTTGTTTTACAATAAGAAAATAAACTAAAAGATGCGAATAAACCGTTTCTGCACTTTATCACAAGTATAACCAACTTTTTCATAAAATGCATGAGCACCCAGACGATGATCGGCAGAGTTTAAGCGGATAAACCCATAACCACGTCTTTTTGCTTCTTGATCCAACCCTTGCAGTAAGCTTTTACCAATACCTTGACCTTGCGCTTGAGGTGAAACTGCTAAGGCTAAAATATTAAACCCCGCCTTAGAATAGAGTGATTCGTAAACTTCAGCGTGGACATATCCAAGTAAGCCATGACTAGCTGCATCCTCATAGCCAAGTAGGAAATGATGGGAATCCTGAGATAGTCTAGCTAGTTGACTAGCTGTGTCCTCTAGATTAAAAGAATAGCCCAAAGATTCTTGGTTAATCTCACATATAGCATTCACATCTGTCTCTTGTAAATTTCTTAGCATCTCATTCCTCCTCAAAAGAAATCTCTGGCAACCGAGCAAGAATATCTTCTCGCTTAATGGCCCCTTGGCGTAAGATTTTCACCTTGTCTCCAGACAAATCCAAAATAGTTGAATCCTGTCCAGTTAGAAAAGCATCGTCTTCCAGACCCAGAACCTCTTGGTCAAAATCCTTCAGAATCTGATCAAAGGTCACTCCACTTGCCTGACCTGAAATATTGGCAGACGGCCCAATCAAGGGCCCCGTATCTCTAATCAAATCTAGTGTAATGGGGTGACTGGGCATCCGAAATCCAACAGTCGCGAGACCAGAATTGACCCAATAGGGAACTCGGTCATTGGCTTCAAGGATAATGGTCAAGGGACCTGGTAAAAAGGTCTCTACAAGTTTTTGTAGATAAATTGGCTGATTCTTTGAAAAATGCAAGATGTCCTCTAGAGATGCGATATTGAGATTAAGTGCCTTGTCTCTAGGGCGACGTTTGAGTTGGTAAACATGATCAACTGCTTTTTCGTCTAGCGCCTTGGCAAAGAGACCGTAAACTGTCTCTGTAGGCAGAACAACAGCTCTACCCTTTTCCAACTCTTGTCTAATCCTGTCCATCATCAACCACGACCATCCTATCTTGACCAAATTGGTCCTTGAGTGTTCTTACTCGCTTTTCAGGAAGATATTTCCTAAAAAGTTCAGGAACACTTTGACCTTGCTTGTATCCAATTTCAAGGTAAATCTTACCACCATCTTTGAGATAGTCTTTTGCATCTTCCGCAATTCTACGGTAAATAGCTAGGCCATCCTCGTCTGCAAAGAGAGCTAGATGAGGCTCCGAATGCAAAACATTCAAACCGACCTCTGACTCATCTTCACGAGAGATATAGGGTGGATTGGAAACAATTATATCATATTTTTCAGAAATTTCTGCAAAACAATCAGATTTTTTAAAAAATATATTAAGATTTTGATTTTTAGCATTCTCTGATGCAAGCTCTAAAGCATCTTGGGAAATATCTGCTGCTGTCACTGACCAATCTGGTCTGTTTTTTGCTAAGGCGAGAGCAATAGCTCCACTACCTGTTCCAATATCCAGAACTGAAAGATTCGTCTCAGGATTTTCAGCTAGGATAAGCTCCACCAACTCCTCTGTCTCTGGACGAGGAATCAAAACCCGCTCATCAACTTTTAACTGCATTCCATAGAAATCTGCCTGTCCAATGATGTACTGGGCAGATTTATGAGTTGCTAACTGTTGGAAAATTCCTTTAACAAAAACTTCTTCCTCTTCCGTCACTTCCTGCTGAAGGGCAAAGACAAAGTCAGTAAAAGAGAGATTTTTCAAGCTACGATAGACAAAAGAGAGGCTTTCAGCTTCCTCTCCTTGTCTTATCAACTCTTCTTCAAAATCTGAAAATAATTGAGCTAATTTCATTATTTGTTTAATTCTTCTAATTTTTGTGTTTGGTCATAAAGAACCAAGGCATCCACAACTTCATCCAATTTACCAGACAAGATGGTATCTAGTTTTTGGAGGGTCAAGCCGATACGGTGGTCTGTGACACGGTTTTGTGGGAAGTTATAAGTACGGATTCGTTCTGAACGGTCACCAGTACCAATTGTCGACTTACGCTCAGCGTCCTGTTCATCTTGGGCTATCTGAGCAAAGTGGTCAGCGACACGCGCACGGATGATTTTCATGGCCTTCTCACGGTTCTTCTGCTGGGTACGTTCTTCCTGCATCTCAACCTTAATATTGGTTGGCAAGTGAACGATACGAACGGCAGTCGCAACCTTATTGACGTTCTGTCCACCAGCACCAGATGCGTGGTAGATATCGACACGAAGGTCTTTTGGATCAATATCGTATTCTACTTCTTCCACTTCAGGCATGACAAGAACTGTCGCTGTAGAAGTATGTACGCGGCCCTGGCTTTCTGTCACAGGGACACGTTGCACACGGTGGGCACCAGATTCATACTTGAGTTTAGAGTATACAGACTGACCAGAAACCATAGCAACCACTTCTTTGAAACCGCCGACACCGTTCATAGAAGCCTCCATGACTTCAAAGCGCCAGCCTTGGGCTTCCGCATACTTTTGATACATAGTTAGAAGGTCTCCAGCGAAAAGTGCCGCTTCATCTCCACCAGCTGCTCCACGGATTTCTAGGATGATGTTCTTGTCATCATTTGGATCCTTTGGAAGGAGCAAGATCTTCAGTTTTTCTTCGTATTCTTCTTTTTCAGCCTTGGCGTCTTTCAGTTCCTGCTTGGCCATTTCTTCCAAGTCCGCATCTCCACCTGATTCCTTAATCATTTCTTCAGCATCAACGATGTTTTGAAGGACTTGTTTGTACTCACGGTAGGTTGTTACCGTGTCACGAGTTGAAGCCTCTTCTTTTGAAAGCTCCATAAAACGCTTGGTGTCTGAAACGACATCAGGGTCACTGAGCAACTCTCCTAATTCTTCATAACGGTCTTCTACAGCTTGTAGTTGATCATAGATGTTCATTTTTTCTCCTTATTTCTCAATTGTTAAATCATAGATTGCTACTACTTCGTTCTCGGATATTTCCCCAGTTTCTTTAAATCCATAACTGAGGTAACAAGATCTTGCATGTTCATTTTCTGGTTCATAAGACAACCAAAGTTTATTGCCTAAACCTGCTGGCGCTATCCGAACATAGTCTAGCACTTTATCCATAATTGGTTTAAAATATCCTTGATTTTGAAAATTCTTATCAATCATAAAACGAAATAGTAAATAATTTCCACTACTAATTCCGATCTTTTTATCATAAGCTATCATCACAAAACCTATAATTGCATCATTATCATAAACTGCCAATGGAGCTACAAAATCTCCATTTTTAGTGTAGACATATGCTTCAGCTAAACTAATTGCGTTGGTTGCAATGAATTGTTTTTGATATTCCTTGACATCCAAATTCAAAACATCAAAATAATTTCCCATTGTAACATCTCTTAGTTCAATTGTCATAGTTTTGCTCCTTGTTAGAGGTTATCATTGGCGCAAAATAATGTTTACGGCAAACTGAGATATAGGTTTCATTACCACCAATCTGGATCTGTTCTCCATCGTAAACGGGCAGTCCATCCTGTGTTCGCAAAACCATAGTCGCCTTTTTCTTGCAATACTGACAAATGGTCTTGATTTCATCAATCTTGTCTGCTAAAAGCAAGAGATACTTGGAACCTTCGAACAGTTCATTGCGAAAGTCATTTTTCAAACCAAAAGCCATGAC
>CAUTXU010000050.1:0-10026 GCA_963542415.1 uncultured Streptococcus sp. | reverse complement strand
TAGTCAAATTTACCGCCGGTCGGGAATTTCACCCTGCCCTGAAGACTCTTTTATCATAACAAAAAACGCTTGCAAGCGCAAGCATTTTGTTCATTTTCATTTTTTATTTCAATTTATCCACTTCATAGGTATGAACAAGCTCAAGACCTGCAAAGTTCTGCTGGCGAAGAGCCTCATAGACAATCATGCAGACGGTATTAGACACATTGAGACTGCGGACATGTTCATCATTCATAGGAATACGGAGAGCTTTCTCAGGATGTTCTCGCATAAAGTCCTCAGGCAAGCCCTTGTCTTCACGTCCAAAGAGAAAATAATGGTCTTCGTCAGTCGATAAATCCACATCAGAATACACTTTCTCAGCAAATTTTGAGATCAGATAGAGTTTGCCCTTCATCTGAGACATGAAATCCTCCAAACTCTCGTAAAAATAAATCTCTAGCTTATCCCAATAATCCAACCCAGCTCGCTTCATCTTGCGGTCATCGATAGGAAAGCCCATGGGCTTGATGATGTGGAGGGGAGAATTGGTCGCAGCGCAAGTACGCGCAATATTGCCTGTATTTTGTGGAATTTGAGGTTCAAATAATACAATGTGATTTGTCATGACTTGCTTCCTTTCATCATTGCAAAAAAATAGCCACACTGCCCGGAGTCAAGCTCAGCAAACAGCGTGGTTAAGGCATCGTTAACTTACCTCACAACAGGTTTGAAGTAAATCAGCGAAACTACTTTCTTAGTATAACACTTTCAGAATCATTGTCAATAGAAACGACTTGATTTTTTCAATTTTTTCAAGCTATTTCCAAGGGTTTCTAGGAGAAAATTCTTAAATATCTGCAAAAATTGCTTACTCTTTTATACCTATCTGTGGACTGGGAATGATAATATTATGACCTCGTTATCTCAAATACTGCTGTATGAACCCACTCATTATGAATTTGTAAGTCATTTTCTATAACCTTACTAAAGGTGAAGCCATTTTTTAAAAGCACCCTCTGAGAGGCTAGATTACCTGTTGCCGTTCCTGCAATGATTCTATTGAAACCATAAGTCGTGAAGGCTTTTTCTAAAACGAGTTTAACCGCTTCGCTGGCATAACCTAAATTGCTAACATTTTCCCCAATCCTATACCCAAGCTCTGCTGTTTTTCGATTATTCTCTAAAACACTTAAATTAATTCTTCCGACCATAACGCCTTGCGAATCTCTTATAATATGCATGTAGACATCCCGATTCGTTTGTTCCGTTAACAATTCCCTCGTAATTTCTTTAAAACCTTCTAAATCAAAATAGTGAGCTGATCTAGGAGGTAAATTTCGTTCAAAATACTCTCGATTTTCTTTTTCAAAAGAATAGATATCTATACTATTGTCTTCAGACATCAGCTCTAAACTTATCATTGTAAATCATCTCCCGTCATTATATACATTCAACATTTTCCCATGTTTACACAAAATGAAATTAACACGATTTAAATTAAGTACTTTTACTATTTTATATCGTCTCTACATTATGACAGTGAACTTAGTTGAAAATGATTATATTTGAATAACTTTGATTTTGTAGTGTAAATTCTACTATAAAGTATACAAACTAATTCATATTTTGTCAAAAAGTTTCAAGTATACAATTATTAACTTTATTTCTCATACAATCTATTAATAAAAAGTTATAGAATAATTTCTCTTTACTTACCTAATGAAAGCTTTGACAATACTATTTCCAAGGGTTGTAAAATCGTCCCTGATTCTGCAAGATAAGTAGTAAACTAGCTACTAAAAACAAGGCTGCCAAGAGCAAGGTAAGATAGTCTCCTTTTTTCAAGGCCTGATAACTATACCAAGTGCGTTTTTTCTCTTTCCCAAAGCGACGAAGCTCCATGGCGGTCGCGATGGTATCAATGCGTTCTAGCGAGCTAAAAATCAAGGGCGTAATAATGCGCAGATTGCCTTTGATTCGTTGCATGAGAGAAGCTTTCTTGGATAATTCCATCCCACGCGCTTCCTGAGACATCTTGATAGTAAAGAATTCTTCCTGCAAATCTGGAATATAGCGCAAGGTCAGACTGACAGAATAGGCAATCTTGTAAGGCACACCAATTTGATTTAAACTGGAAGCAAACTGACTAGGATGGGTTGTCATCAAAAAGATAATAGCCAGAGGAATGGTGCAAAGGTACTTAATGGCCAGATTTAGCAGATAAAAGAGCTCTTGGCTGGTCAGAGTGTAGGCACCGATCCCCTGCCAAATCACACTTCTCTCTCCGTAAAGTCCAACCCCATACTCGGGAGAAAAGAGATAGACCATCAAGACGTTTAAAACGGCAAATACCGTCGCAAAAACGGCCACAAAGGAAACATCTTTAAAGCGGATTTCTGACAAATAGAGGAGAAAGACCGAAAAGATGGCAATCAGAACAAGCAGTCTGGTATCATAGCTAATCATGGCCGCCAATGACACGAGGATGAAAAAGAGGAGTTTCCCAGCTCCTGACAAGCGATGAATCACAGTATCTCTATGCTGGTAACCGATTAATTTAGCTTGCATCCTTCTCTCCTTTCTTTGTAAAATGCCGTTAAAGCAAGTGGATCCACGTCGAGTTTCTTAGCCAAGTTAAAGATAGAGGTCTCTTTTAGATTGGCTTTTACTAACAGCTCAGGATTGCTCAACAGACTAGCTGGATCAGTATCGGCAATCAATTCCCCATCCACCATAACAAGAGCCCGGTCTGAATAATCCAGCATCAATTGCATATCATGGGTAATCATGACAATGGTATGCCCTTTTTGATGCAGTTCTTCGAGAAATTCCATAATCTCAGTATAGTTCTTCTGGTCTTGACCTGCAGTCGGTTCATCTAAGAGGATAATTTCAGCCCCTAAGACCAAAATCGATGCAATAGTCACACGTTTTTTCTGACCAAATGACAGGGCAGAAATGGGCCAATTACGGAATTCATAGAGACCACAGATTTTCAAGGTTTCATAGACTCTCGTTTCAATTTCCTGCTCGTCCACACCTCGCAAACGAAGTCCCAGAGCCACCTCATCAAAAATCATATTGGTTGAAATCATTTGATTGGGATTTTGCAGCACATAGCCTACTCGTTCCGCCCGCTCTGCAACAGAATCTCCTTTGATATCCTGTCCTTCCCAAAGGTAGCGACCTTCCGTCTGAATAAAGCTACTTAAGGCCTTGGCTAGAGTTGACTTCCCAGCACCATTTTTTCCGACAATGGCAATTTTTTCACCCTTTTTAATATCCAAATGTAGGGATTTTAAAATCGGTCTATCATCATAAGAAAAAGACACGTCCTCTAATCTAAAGAGTGACTGCAATTCTGGGGTTTCTTTTGCCAGATCCGTTCGCAACTGAACCTGGCCTTTTGAGATAGACAAGTTATCCAGATTTGCTAACTGTTCTTCCTTAGCTAAATCCACACCCAATTGACGGAGAGTGGTTAGATAAAGAGGTTCTCGGATTCCATTTTGGGTCAACAGATCAGTCGCGAATAACTGATCAGGACTCCCATTAAAGAGGATACGACCATCGTTTATCAAGACAATCCGATCCACAGGCCGATGCAGAACATCCTCCAAACGGTGCTCAATAATAAGGGTCGTCGTCCCCTCCTCCTTATGAATCTGGTCAATCAATTCGATAATGTCCTGACCTGACTTGGGATCTAGATTGGCGAGTGGCTCATCAAACAAGAGAATCGGACTCTCATCAATCAAAACACCAGCTAGACTAACTCGCTGCTTTTGTCCACCTGACAAATCCTGAGGGCGCTGATTCAGTAAAGAAAGAAGGTCTAGCTTTTCAGCCCATTTATGAACACGACCTTTCATCTCTTCTAGAGCTGTCACATCATTTTCCAGAGCAAAAGCCAAATCCTCTGCCACGGACAAGCCGATAAACTGCCCATCTGTATCCTGCAAAACTGTACTGACCAGATGAGATTTATCATAAATGCTCATATCAAAGACTGCTTGCCCCTTGATCAAAAATTCTCCAGACGTCTGCCCCTTGTAAATATTGGGAATAATCCCATTCAAACACTGACCCAAGGTAGACTTGCCTGACCCAGATGGTCCAACAATTAAGACTTTCTCTCCCTTGTAAATGGTCAAGTCCACCCCTTGCAAGGTCGGTTCTTGTTGCGTTTCATACTGGAAAGAGAAATCCTTCCACTCAATTATAGCTTCTTTCATCTTACTCTCTTCATTCGCTTCTTCTACTCAATGAAAATCAAAGAGCAAACCAGGAAGCTAGCCGTAGGTTGCTCAAAACACTGTTTTGAGGTTGCAGATAGAGCTGACGCGGTTTGAAGAGATTTTCGCAGAGTATTAGACTTCTATTTTATCATAAATCTACTCCTTCTTGCAGACTCTTCTCTTAAAAACTTAGCACCAAAAAGCTTCCTATCTTAGCTTACTTGCCTAACTAATCTATAAACATCGAAAAAGACTGGTTGCCCAGCCTTTGCCTTTATGTTAATCCTTTTTCAAACTTCCTGAACGAGTCTGCGTACGTGAATAAGCTAGCAAGAGAAGGGTCCCTGCGATAGCTACAGTTACAGCATTAGCAATTCCCGCAACAATCCCTTGGGCAAATACTTTTTCTGCCGCTTCTTGATAAATCACAACATCTCCAAGTGGTGCCAAGACACCCCAAACAAGAGCATTTGCAACAATCTGAATGAGGTTAAAGAAGACAATATCCTTTAACTCAAAAACGCCTTGTGTTACTCGAATATATTTTCTAAAGAGTCCTACAGCTAGACCAAAGAGACCGCTAGCAATAATCCAAGTCCACCAAAGACCGTAGCCAGCAAGAGAGTCCTTCACTGCATGCCCAATTAAACCAACAAGTAATCCCACTAGAGGGCCAAAAATGATAGACAAGAGGCTCTGTACCGCATACTGAAGCTGGATGCTTGTATTTGGAACAGGTGTCGGAATGCTAATCATCCCGATGACAACAAAGAGCGCAGCTCCAACACCGATAGCAACAACTTGTTTAATTGATTGATTTTTCATCTATATTCTCCTATTTTATGATTCTATTTTCTTTATTTCAATGGTCCAAGATGAACCGACACCCACATTATAGGCCTTGGCAAAGGAACCTTGGTTGATAGCCAGACCTAAACGATAGAGAGAGTTGATGTAAAGGATGGGTTGCCCAATTCTCACATCTGCAAATGATTTGCCATAGACAACCTGATTTTGATAGACCAGCATATCTGCATGATAGATAGTCACTTCAAAACGGTCACCAAATTCTGGTTCCAGTTTGTAAAATTCTTCTCGCGTGATAGAAGTCCAGAGCGAACCAAAACGCACATCCAGAATATCAATGGCTCCCTTCACCAGATAATCTTCAATAATGGTCTCTACGACTGGAAGCTCTACAATATGGTCAACACTGAGCTCAGGCCCTACTTCCTCAAAAGTAATGTGACCGCTAGCCAGTTTAGCACCAGTATAGGCATAAACATCACGACCGTGGAAGGTATAAGAATGCTCTGTATTTTGACGTCTATTGGCTACTTCAGAAATTTCACGAATAGCTACAACGCCAACGTGTTTCTTGATAAAAGAAAGCGTCCCATTGTCTGGCGTGACAATGTATTGATTTTTTGCAGTCTTGGCAACCACACTCTTACGTTTCGAGCCGACACCTGGATCGACTACCGATACAAATGTCGTTCCCTCAGGCCAGTAATCCACCGTCTGAAAGAGACGATAGCTCCCCTCAAAAATATTATAAGGCGTGATATCGTGCGTCAAGTGATGAATTTTTAAGGTTGGAGACTCTTCTAAAGCCACTCCAATCATAGCCGATACCGCACCATCAACCAGACCAAAGTCTGATTGTAATACCAGTAAATTATTATTCATTTTGTCTCCTCGTATGTCCTTTATCATACCATATTTTCTAGAAAGTCGCTAATAGCTATTTCAATTGGTTGGGGTATAGTTTTACCTTATAGCAAAATTTCACTAAAAGCTCTTGTTATTAGCTAGTAGGTGCATTTTTTCTTGAAAAAGGGTATGATAGTTACATAATGAAGAAGTAGGTTTTATTATGAAAATTATCCTTGTCGGAGGGGGAAAAGTTGGTTTTGCCCTCTGTCGCTCCTTGGTTGCAGAAAAGCATGATGTTTTGCTGATTGAGCAAGACGAAGCCGTTCTCAATCATATTGTTAATCGCTTTGATATCATGGGTATCCTTGGTAACGGGGCTGATTTTACCATCCTTGAGCAAGCCAGTGTCCAGGATTGTGATATCTTTATCGCCCTGACTGAATACGATGAAGTGAACATGATTGCAGCCGTTCTAGCCAAAAAAATGGGAGCTAAAGAGACCATCGTTCGGGTGCGGAATCCTGAATATTCTAACTCTTATTTCAAAGAAAAGAATATTCTCGGTTTTTCTCTTATCGTCAACCCTGAACTTTTGGCTGCCCGCGCTATCGCGAATATTATTGACTTCCCAAATGCCTTGTCTGTCGAACGTTTCTTTGGTGGAAGAGTCAGTTTAATGGAATTCACTGTTAAGTCTTCTAGCGGTCTTTGCCAAATGCCCATTTCTGATTTTCGGAAAAAATTTGGCAATGTTATTGTCTGCGCTATAGAGAGGGATCATCAAATTATCATTCCAAGTGGTGACATGACTGTACAGGATAAAGACAGAATCTTTGTCACTGGTAACCGTGTTGATATGATGCTCTTCCATAATTACTTCAAGTCTCGTGCCGTGAAGAGTCTTCTCATCGTAGGGGCTGGAAGAATTGCCTATTATCTACTTGGTATCCTCAAAGACAGTCGTATCGATACCAAGGTTATTGAAATCAATTCTGAAATCGCTAGCTTCTTTAGCGAGAAATTCCCAAATCTCTATATTGTCCAAGGAGATGGTACCGCAAAAGATATCCTGCTGGAAGAAAGTGCTCAAAACTATGATGCCGTTGCGACTCTAACAGGAGTCGATGAGGAAAATCTGATTACCTCTATGTTCCTTGACAGGGTAGGTGTACAAAAAAATATCACCAAGGTCAATCGTACCAGTCTCCTCGAGATTATCAATGCACCTGATTTTTCAAGTATTATCACACCTAAAAGCATTGCTGTAGACACGATTATGCACTTTATTCGTGGTCGGGTTAATGCCCAGTATTCAGACCTTCAAGCCATGCACCATCTAGCAAATGGTCAAATCGAAACCCTGCAATTCCATATCAAGGAAGCCAATAAAATGACTGCCAAACCTCTTTCTCAACTGAAATTGAAAAAAGGAGTCCTTATTGCAGCCATCATTCGAAAAGGCAAAACTATTTTTCCTACTGGAGAGGAGAGGCTGGAAGTTGGAGATAAGCTCCTAGTAACGACCCTATTGCCAAACATCACTAAGATTTATGACTTAATCGCGAGGTAAGAGATGAATAAAAGTATGATTCGTTACCTCCTTTCAAAGCTGCTTTTGATTGAAGCTATTCTTCTTTTGGTTCCTGTGGCTGTTGCTATCTATTACCGTGAATCAAGCCAAGTCTTTACAGCCCTCTTTACAACGATTGGCATTCTCGTATTACTAGGCGGTTCAGGAATTTTACAAAAGCCAAAAAATCAACGGATTTATGCCAAGGAGGGAATCTTGATTGTTGCCCTCTGTTGGATCCTTTGGTCTTTCTTTGGCGGTCTCCCCTTTGTCTTTGCTGGGCAAATTCCCAGCGTTATCGATGCCTTTTTTGAGATTAGTTCTGGCTTTACAACTACTGGAGCAACTATTCTGAACGACGTTTCGGTTCTCAGCCGTTCCCTCCTCTTCTGGCGAAGTTTTACCCACTTGATTGGAGGGATGGGAGTGCTTGTTTTTGCACTCGCTATTATGGATAATGCCAAGAATAGCCACCTAGAAGTGATGAAGGCTGAGGTTCCTGGCCCTGTTTTTGGCAAGGTTGTATCCAAACTAAAAAATACTGCCCAGATTCTCTATCTCCTTTATCTAGCTCTCTTCTCCCTCTTTGTCATCATCTATTATCTGGCTGGCATGCCCCTATTTGATAGTTTTGTCATTGCTATGGGTACAGCAGGTACAGGAGGTTTCACAGTCTATAACGACGGAATTGCCCACTATGGTAGCTCACTGATTACCTATCTGGTTAGTATCGGAGTTCTGGTTTTTGGAGTAAATTTCAATCTCTACTACTACCTCATGCTCCGTCGCATCAAGGCCTTCTTTGGAGACGAAGAACTTAGGTCTTACTTGGTCATCGTACTGCTTTCTACAGGCTTGATCAGCCTCAATACCCTCTATCTCTACCCAGGATTTTCAAAGAGCTTTGAAATGGCCTTCTTCCAAGTTTCCAACATCATTACGACGACTGGTTTTGGTTACGGAGATATTACCAACTGGCCCCTCTTCTCCCAGTTTATCCTCCTCTTCCTCATGGGAATCGGTGGTTCTGCTGGTTCAACCGCAGGTGGACTCAAGGTTATTCGAGGCCTCATCCTTTCAAAAATTGCTAAAAACCAAATTTTGTCAATCCTATCGCCCCACCGTGTTTTGACCCTCCATGTTAATAAAACGGTGATTGACAAAGATACCCAGCATAAGATTCTCAAGTACTTTGTCATCTATTCTATGATTTTGCTAGCACTTATCTTTATTGTCAGCCTAGATAGCAATGATTTTCTGGTTGTGACCAGTGCTGTCTTTAGCTGTTTCAATAATATCGGACCTATTCTAGGAACCACTTCTAGTTTCTCAATCTTTAGTCCTATCTCAAAAATTCTCCTCTCCTTTGCAATGATTGCAGGTCGATTAGAGATTTACCCAATCCTACTTCTCTTTATGAAGAGAACTTGGTCTAAGAGATAAAATACAACCACACCTTGTTCCATACAAAGTGTGGTGTTTTTATTTCAGACTACTTCCTCAACTCAACCAACTCTTTTTAAACCAAGTGAGACACTTCAGGGACTGACTAAGGGTTCAGATTCACACTCAATAAAAATCAAAGATCAAGCTAGGAAAGCAAGCCACCAAGTTCTCAAAATACTGCTTTAAGTCAGCAGATAAAACTGCCGTATTTTGAAGAGATTTTGTCAGAGTATAAGAGTTCAAAAAACAACCCTCAGTCGACTGACCGAGGGTTACTTATTTCATTATTCAAGAACTTGATTAGTTCAACGCATCCAAGGCATCATCCATTGAAAGAACTTCGTGGAAGACACGTTGTGTCAATTCAGTTTTTTGTTCTGGAGTGAGGTATTTAGTGTTTACACAGTATCCAGAGATACGTACGATAACGTCTTCACCTGACATGATCTTTTCGTAAACATCGTTCAAGTCCATAACGTTCAAGTTAACGTGTTGTCCACCGTTTTCGAAGTAACCATCAAGGATTGTTACCAAGTTATCAACTTGTTCGTCACGAGTCTTACCAAGAGCGCGAGGTGAAACTTGTGTAGTCAATGAGATACCATCAGCTGCATAACTAAAGTCAAGGCTAGAAAGTGAGTTCAAGTTTTGCAACCATCCACCTTTAGCTTTGTTAGATGGGTTAGCACCTGGTGAGAAGAATTCAAGTTTAGACAAGTTCACAGAACCATCTTCGTTGAGGTATACACCTTTGTGGACTGGTGAGTTACCAGTTTGTTTAGAGTAAGCAACGTTAGATGTGATTGTCAAAAGTGATACTGTAGCTTCAGCGTCTTTGTAAAGTTTGTGGCTACGTAGACGAGTTGTGTAAGCTTCGATCAACCATTCTGCCAATTCGTTTGAACGTGGGTCATCTTCACCCCAACGTGGGTATTCACCGATTGTTTCGTAATCGTAGATGTAGCCATTTTCGTCACGGATTGGTTTAACTGTAGCGTATTTGATAGCTGACAATGTATCAACAGTGTTAGCAAATCCACAGATACCGAATCCCATGTTTGCACGTTGTTTAGTTGGCAAGAAGGCCATTTGAACAGCTTCGTAGTTGTACTTATCAGTCATGTAGTGGATGAT